>CAJXRL010000167.1 GCA_913059105.1 uncultured Flavobacteriales bacterium | reverse complement strand
GAGATTTCTGCCTGTCTCGTGGGCTCGGAGATGTGTATAAGAGACAGTTACAGAATTGAGCACGACAAAGCTGCACGAGGTGTAATTTTTGCCACTCTAATTTTAGCCATAGTAGTTGTAGTTGACAAATTCTTAACCGGGTCTTTGTAATGCGGTATTACATTATAGCAGGCGAAGCTTCAGGCGACTTACATGGCAGCAATCTAATAAAAGAGATTCTTAGAAAAGATGCAAAGGCTGAAATTAGAGCTTGGGGAGGAGATTTGATGGAGCTTGCAGGTGCTGATGTAGTGAAACATTACAGAGATCTAGCTTTTATGGGCTTTGCCGAAGTAATTATGAATTTAAGAACCATTCTTGGCAATATAAAAGAATGTAAAAAGGACATTGAACACTTTAAACCAGACGCAGTAATTCTTGTTGACTACCCTGGTTTTAATTTAAGAATTGCAGAATTTGTCAATACATTAGGTATCAAAATATACTACTACATTTCACCACAAATTTGGGCTTGGAAAAAAGGCAGAGTACATAAAATTGCCAAACTTTCGGATAAAATTTTCACCATATTACCTTTCGAAAAAGCATTTTTTAAAAAATACGGATACGATGTTGAGTATGTAGGTCACCCCTTGCTCGATGCAATTGAAAACAAAGACACTTCAGAAAAACGGCAACAAGAAATAAGAATTGAATTTAATGTGAGCGACAAACCTATTGTTGCTATTTTACCAGGAAGCAGAAAGCAAGAAATTGGCGTAATGCTACCGATTATGCTAAAGCAAATTATCAATTTTCCGGGCTTTCAGTTTGTACTTGCAGCTGCTCCAAGTTTTGATTTGAGCTACTTTGACCCTTTTCTAAAAGAGTATCCTTCACTCAAAGTAATTCCAAATCGCACTTACGATTTACTAAGCATATCTCATGCGGCCATGGTGACTTCGGGAACTGCAACGCTTGAAACTGCCCTATTCAGGGTACCCGAAGTAGTGTGCTATAAAGCGAACGTAATTTCTTACCAAATTGCAAAGCGAATCGTTGATATTAAATACATTTCTTTGGTGAACTTGATTATGGATGAAGAAGTAGTGACAGAACTTATTCAAGGAGATTTAAATCAAAAGTTATTAAAAGTCGAATTGGGAAAACTGCTTGAAAATACTTCTGAAAGGGCTAGTATGATGAATAAATTTGAAGAGTTAATAGATAAGCTCGGTAGTGGAGGCGCTTCAGCAAAAACGGCGGAATTATTGATTGATGACTTAAAGCATGCGTAGACTACTTTCCTTTCTCCTTACCTTTTTTATTTGCTTTACAATTCACGCTGAGTTTATTAACATCGGCGTTTTTGCTTCCAAAAAAGTCAACAGCTTCAATTTTTCTGTACGAGCCGGAAAATACGCCTTATTTACTGAATCAGGAAGAATCAAGGAACTAGGGTCTAAAGCGACGCTTACCATCAAGTATGTTGATGGATTTATTGAAGTGAAACAAAATGGCAAAGCAATAGGGAAGTATAGAAAGGTAAACTTAATGGGTATTGGTTGGTATAACCATTTTATGGTTATAAGCAATAGCCCTGAAGGATTAGAACGACGATTTGACGACAACTTAAAGATTGTTGCTCAGCGAAACAAAATGCAACTCATTAATAACATAGACCTCGACAATTATGTTGCTGGAGTTGTAGAAGCTGAAGTGGGACGAAGGCCAGCAAAAGAATATTTTAAGCTTCAAGCTATTATCTGCAGAACTTATGCTTTAGCAAATACTGAAAAGCATATTGTAGAAGGTTATAATCTTTGTGACGAAGTTCACTGCCAAGCATACCATGGAAAAACTTTTTTTAACAGTATCGTTGAAGCTGCCATGCAAACTAGAGGAGCCGTCATAGTAGACTCGGACATTCAGTTGATAACTGCGGCCTTTCATTCTTCTTGTGGCGGACAAACTGTTAACTCTGAAGACGTATGGAGTAAGTCATTATACTATTTGCGCTCGGTAAAAGATACTTTCTGCCTGTCGCATAAAAATGCAACTTGGCAAAAGGAGATTGATAAAAATAAATGGAAAAACTACTTGACTGCAAGACTTCCAAATACAATATTGGAAAAAGAGTACATGAATTTTAAAGTGGGAGATCGTTTAAAATATTTTCCAGAATCGAAACTTTCATTTGAAGAATTGAGAGGCCAATTTAGATTACGTTCTACTTACTTTAACATTCAAGAAACCGAATACAAAGTGCTTTTAAAAGGAAGAGGCTTTGGTCACGGTGTCGGCTTATGCCAAATCGGTGCAATGGAAATGGCATCATTAAGATATAATTATTCGGAAATCCTTCATTTTTACTACAGTGGAGTCCATATTATTGATTTGAGCGCTTTGGACTTTTTTAAAGAAGATTAAAACCAAATCCGAATCTGAGAATTACGAATTAGGAAAAGGTTCAAAAAGATGTTCTTCAAAAAAACCCTTCCAATTTTTGTGTTAACCAGCCTCTATTATAGATAACACCTAGGTTAACTAGAGTATTCAGTATTTTTTATTGCACAATATTCATAATTCGTAATTCTCTAATACCCTCTCCAAGCTTTTCTATTTTCTTCTTGCTTTGCCGATAAATCTAATTTCCAGCTTAGCTCAAATTTCGAAAAATAGAATTCATCCGTCAAGTTTACTACAATCCGTTTAGCACCGCCATGCTGATCAAAAGCACCCATTGATATTACTCCATCGCTAAAGTATTCCAGCCATTGAGACAAGTCGTTATTGATTTTGTAACCGTTAATAATTACAATTTCATCATTCACAGAAACGCCGCCTTTTTCGGCTGGAGAATCAGGAAAAACAATCATCACTTTATTTTCTACCATCTTAACGCCAAGATATGCCTCGTAAAAAACTGGCGAAGGATTTCGTTTCATTTCTAATCCAATATAATCCAGCGCCTTTTCCAACTGATCAGTATAATCTTTTACCCCATTAATGTAACTCGAGAAAAACTCAGACAAATCTTTACCTGCACATTTTTCTACTTCTGACTTATAATCATTTTCTGAAATACCTCTCCCTTTTTTGTAATAGTTGTCATAAAACGCTCGTAAAACATTGTCAAAAGACTTTTCCCCATTGGAGCCTTTGCGTATCTCAACATCTAGCATAAATGTATTTAACGCCCCTTCTATATAAATGGAAGACTTTCGATTTGGGACCCCCATTACATAGCCATCTAACCAAGTGTCAAAAGAAGAATCGGCAACAGACATATTTGAAGAACCGGGGTTATTATAATGACGCTCTAGTTTCTGACAAAAGGTTTTAAAAAATGCAACATCGTCGAATGCCCTCCCACGGTATAACATCAGATCACCATACCAGGTTGTTGCCCCTTCTGACAAGTACCCCAATTTTGAGTAATTCTCTTTTGAAAAATTGTAGGGGATCATTTCTATTGGACGAATTCTCTTAACGTTCCATGTGTGAAATAATTCATGCGAGGAAACCCCCAACAAATCTTCATAACGCCCTTCTTTTTTAAGAATGTTATAAGATGGACCCAAAGCAATTACAGTCGATGCAGAATGCTCTACTCCATGATAAGCCGAATGTGGCAAAATTTGAAAGAGATAGTGATACTCTTCTGTTGGAAAATCTCCAAAAATCTCAATTTGAGGTTTTGTAAAACCAATAAAATCTTTTTCCAATACAGTCCAATCTGGTTTAAATTCTCCTTGAAACCAAAGATGAAACAACGTTCCTGACAATTTAAAAGAATGATGTTGCATACTTGCAGATGCGATGAACGGACTATCTACCAATTCATCATAATTTTTGGCAGTAAAAACATTTTTATTTGGTTGAGGTAAAGCTATTGCTACTTTATACTCCTTCGGGAGTTCTAAGTGAAGTTCACAAACCTCTTCTGTTTTTTCCACGTCATAGATGAGGCAATTTACAGGATTCATATACAATTGATTGGCATCTAAGAAGGTTGATCCAGCATTTAAATCATTCGCAAAATAATTGTACTTCAGGACTACTTTTGATTTACCTGTGCACTGCACTTCCCACAAGTCCTTGGTTCTTTTATTGGCTTCCAATCTTTCTCCATTCTCATCAAATGCAGCAAGTTTTTGGATATTCTTAGCAAAATTTCCAAGCTCATATCTACCTGGACGCCATGCCGGAAGTTGAAATTTTAATTTTTCACTAGCATCTACGTTAACTTCTAGCTGAATGTCAACATAATGACTATTTGCATTGGAATAAGAAACAATATACTTCATTTCGTAAAGTTAATATGCAGATTTGATATTCTTGCTTTAAATTTGACACCCAATACAGACCGACCGATGAACTTCCTTTTCCAGTTTTTAAGATTGATTCGTTTTCCCAATTTAGTAATTGTTGCCTTAACGCAATATGCCATTCGGTTTGGAATTATTTATCCTTTTTTAAACCAAGCTGGGTTAGATCTATTTCTGTCAGAAAAATTATTTGCAATGTTAGTTGGTGCAACAGTTTTGATTGCCGCATCGGGTTATATAATTAACGACTATTTTGATGTAAAACTGGACCAAGTCAATAAACCCAAACAAATAATTATAGGTAAAAGCATTTCAAGAAGGCAAGCCATGTTTTTACACACAATTGTAAATGCAATTGGAATACTATTAGCCATTTATGTCGCCATTGCAATTGACCATCCAATGCTTGTTCTGTTTCAATTGGTCAGTGCCGGATTGCTCTGGTTTTACTCTGTCAATTTTAAAAAGCAAATTTTGATTGGGAACTTAATAATTGCAGCCCTCACAGCATTGGTCCCCTTTACGGCAGGCTATTATGAAATTGTCCTACTTTTTGATAACTTAAAAACCCAAGAAGTCGTCACTAATTTCGAAGGAGACAATATTCGATCCTTACTCTTTAGTATTCAATACCTTCTATATTGGATTATTGGCTATTCAAGTTTTGCTTTTATTCTCACTTTTATTAGAGAGATTATAAAAGATTGTGAAGACATTGAAGGCGATAAGGCATTTGGTTGTAAAACATTTCCAATTGTTTATGGAATTCCAAAAGCAAAAAGGGTCGCAAATTTCACTATTGCCTTTTTAGTGCTATTATTAACATTCTTAGAGTTTATTCAAATCAATTCTCGAGATTGGATTTCTTTCACTTATTTCTTCTTTTTAATCTCATTACCATTGCTTTGGTTGATGACTAAAATTGGAAAAGCGGATCAAAAAAGGCACTTTTTTATTATTAGCCAGGTTCTTAAAGTTCTCATGCTAATTGGAATTTTATATACGGGAATCATCTATCTTTTCTAATGCTCAACCTACAAAACTGGAACATTATACTCGCTTCTCAATCTCCAAGAAGAAAGCAGCTCTTGGAACAATTAGGCTATACGTTTATTCAGAAATCAAAGGACACGGACGAAAGTTTTTCCAAAGAAATGCCACAGCGAGAGGTAGCAGAATATTTGAGTAAAAAGAAAGCCGCAGCATTTGAAGCAGAAATTCAAGACAACGACCTTGTTATAACATCAGATACTATTGTATTAATTGACAATCAAATTTTAGGCAAACCTGACGATCATAAAGAAGCTTTTGAAATGATTTCAAAACTTTCTGGCAAAAACCATGAAGTAATTACCGGAGTGTGTTTAAAGTCAGCACATAAGGAAGTTTCATTTTCAGTTTCTACAACCGTCTTTTTCAAAAAATTAAGCGATCAAGAGATTCTCCATTACATTGACAAATACAAACCCTTTGACAAAGCAGGAGCTTATGGTATCCAAGAATGGATTGGACTAATAGGTGTAGATAAAATTGAAGGTTCATTTTACAACGTAATGGGCTTTCCAGCAAAAGCGGTCTACGAAGCTATTGAAACATTTTAATGAATGACTAAGTAAGTTTTTCCACAAGCTCTTTTCCATAAATGGCCAACGCTTTCACCTCACTTATAGAAGAAATTCGATTCCCTTTTAAAATAAGAATGTTCCTGCCATCTGATTCTAAATGATAGTATGGATGACTTTCAAAAAATAACACTATATCGTTGTTGAAAAAGGCTTTAATCTGTCTCTTATACACATCTGACGCTGCCGACGATCTACTCTGTGTAGA
>CAJXRL010000166.1 GCA_913059105.1 uncultured Flavobacteriales bacterium | reverse complement strand
TTCTGCCTGTCTCGTGGGCTCGGAGATGTGTATAAGAGACAGGGTTTTATTTTCGCACAACTTTTGGCGGAAAAACTCAAGTCAATTTCAACTCTAGAAGTAATATTACAGGAACTACAAATCGACAAGAAGAATCTAATAGATAGTAAAACAAAACTTGACTTGGATGCCAAGGATTTTGAAAATCAAGTAATTGTTGTAGTTGATGATGTGTTAAACTCTGGAAAAACCATGATGTATGGCCTCAATCATTTTCTTGTGGCTCCAGTTAAAAAGCTATCAACTGCAGTTTTAGTAAATAGAAGCTACAAGCGTTTCCCTGTTCATGCTGATTATTTAGGAATGAACTTAGCTACGACCATGAAAGAGCACATTGAAGTCAGTTTTGAAAAAGGAAATTATTCAGCTTTCTTAAGTTGATTGCTTAAAAAATTTATTTGGCTTCGTACTCTCTTGTTTGTTGGGTCCAGACGATAAGAATTTTGAAACCACACTAATGCGAGATCAAATTCTTTCATTTCATTGTAAACATTAGCTTTAAGCAAGACTAACATTGGAACATTAGGCTCAATTGATAATGCAGTATCCAATAACTGAACTGCTTCATCAAACTGCCCCTTTTGACACAATTGCCGCACAAAACCATCGTAGTAAACATACTTTCTAGGATATTTCTCAATCAATGTTCGATAATATCGGAGTGATTCAACTCTGCGGTTTAATTCCATGTACATGACACTTATTTTATTCAGAGCATCTTCATAATAAGGATTCATTTCTAAAGCCTTTTTAAAAGACAGTTCGGCCTTATCTATCTGATTGTATACTTTATATTCTGCTGTACCCCTATTTACATAGCCACCTGCTGTGGGGTAAACTTGCACTGATGCTTGAGAGTATTTGAGTGCTTTTGCTCCAAATTCAGCCTTGTCTTTTCTATTTTTGGCTGCCATAAATTTGTAAAAATAATTGTTGCCTAGACTATTATTAAGCACAACAGATTCAGGCTCGTTTTGCACATCCGCTTCCAATACAGAAATTTGAGAATTCCATTCAACATTTCGTGCTTGAATTACAGGGAAATAACCAACGGCATATAGCACTAATCCAATCATGGCATATTTTTGATGAATTGGTTTGCCATACTTTTCTATTAAATAATGAACTCCATACACCATTAAGATTGCAAAGCCAATGCTAGCTGCCGAAATAAATCTTTCAGCAACAATACCAACCATAGGCACAACCAGATTAATATAAGGCAGTGTGCAGCCCAAAAGAACTATTGCACCGAACCCAAAGGCGTTCTGCTTTTTAATTGCCATTACAGATACTGTAAGAAGGCCAATAACTAGAATAATTGCCAATACAGAACCTAATCCAAAGTTTTGAATTTCAATTGTTTTATAGCCATAGTAGGATATAAATTGTGTTGGAAACAAAAGGTTTTTAAAATAAAACCAGGCAGATTCTAAAACCATAACCAATTGATCAGCCTCAATATTACCACCATACAAAGGGTTTTCAACGAAGTCATATTCCCTATTATTTTTCGAAGTTTTAATGAATCGTATCACTAACTTGAAAAGAAATAGAGGCATAATCATTAGTCCGGTTGCAATAGCACTTCGTTTCCAATTACCATTTGATCGAAAAAACTCAACAACCGGTATTATTCCTAAAAAAACAAAGGCCGATTTTTTACATAAGATAGAAACTAGTATAGATAGAATTGCCAAAAAGTAAAACCCTTTCTTGTCTTTCCCTCTTATCCAAAAAAGAATGGACATCATTCCAAAAACCAACATTAACAACTCATCTCTGCATTTTATGTTATTTACTATTTCGGTATGAATTGGAAGAATTAAAAAAAGAAAAGAAGTGCATATTGCCAATCCAATTTTCTCTAGAGGGAAAAGTCGAATTAATACTTTAAAAACTAGAAACGTAACTAATAGATATAGAATTAAATTTATTGTGTGACTTACTTTAGCATCAATACCAAAAAGCTGGTTTTCTAACGCAAAACTTAATAATGAAATGGGCCGGTATCCAAATTTAAAATTTCCATAATCGAAAGAAGGAGATACAAAAATAGATTTCACATCTGACAGACCACTTGTTGCCAATTGATTAGTAGTATATGCATATCCATCATCTAAACTATAACCATTCTGAATGCTGTTGCCATAAAAGAGAACAAGTAGTAAGGTGAAAAATCCGAACATCTTGATTTGCTGCTTTCTTGTAAAACGATTAGCAGGTATATTGAAAAAGTTTTTCATCTGCTGACAAAATTAATTGAAATGAAACGAGATTAGCCGAGTTGAATCTTAAACTTTTAAAAGCTAACTTAAAAAAGAATCAGTTTCGTACACCATATGGCCAAAAACATGCACTTTTAATAGAAAAATTAAAACTACATCGTTTAGAATTGGGCCATTTTTTCGAAATAACAATTGAATGTAAATTTTGCTTCAAAAAACATTCTATTTTTATTCGTAATTCAGATTGAAACCTTTATTTTGATTACTGATGGAGTCACGGATAAAATACAGTTTAGAAGATATTAGAAATACCCCAATTTTATTTGTGGTAGGCAAAGGAAGAAGCGGTACGACCCTTCTTAGCAACATAATTGATAGTCATCCTAATGTTGCGTCTGCAACTGAATCTCGTTTTCTTTTAATCTTATGGCAGCGCTATAAATACATGAAAGAATGGAAACCAGAAATGGCAGAAGAGTTCATTCAAAATGTACAATTAGATTTGCATGTAAAAAGTTTGTGGTCTTTTCACGATGGTTATCTTGAAGCACTTCAAGAATTTCCACGAGAAACAACCGTTTCCGATTTGATTAAATCAGTATACATTTATCGTAAATCTGAGTTTCCAAAAGAAAAGATTCAATTCATTGTGGATAAGAATCCAATGTATACCTTGTTTGTCGACCGCATTAAGCAACTATTTCCTCAAGCAAAGTTTTACCGTCTAATGCGTGACCCAAGAGATAATGTTACTTCTCACCTCAGGTACAACGACCATCATTATGGCGTTTTAACTTACAAGTGGTATGATTTTAACAAAAGAGTTGATGAATTAAAGAACAAGTATCCGGACGATGTTTTTACTCAAAATTTCGAACAATTAATTTTAAATAAAGATAAGTTCTTCAAAAAGTTCGGAGAATTTTCAGGAATTAAAAACCTATCACAACTTGAAGAAGAACGATTAAAGTACAAATCACAACTCAGTGAGAAATTTAATGATCAATTAAAAGATCAGCATAAAGCTTCAACAAAACCACTTGACAAAAGTAAAATTGGACACTACAAAAACGTGCTTACTGCAAAGCAGTTAAATGTAGTAGAAGGAATTTGTTTCCCATATGCAGCTTCCTTTGGATATTTTCCTGAAGTGGAAAAAACAAGAATTAATCCTCTTCTTCTGCTTGCTTGGAAAACCAAACACTTTTACATTAATACTCTTAGCTTAGTATTGTATAATTTTCCATTTTCGGCCATGCGAGTTTTGAGTAATTTTTTCGATAAAAAAAATAAATCAAATTGAATCACACCTATAGTTTAACAGAGTTAAAATCCATCCCAATTTTTTTCATTGTTGGAAAAGGTCGCAGTGGCACTACTCTATTAAGCACAATACTAGACAGTCATACTGAAGTTGCTTCTGCTACAGAATCCCGATTTCTATTATTGGTATGGCAGAAGTACAAAAGCTTAAAGGTTTGGAAGCCGGAGATGGCTCAGGAGTTTTATGACACAGTTCTATCAGATTTCCGAGTTGATTATCATTGGGAGTTTGAAGATCACTTTGTAAGTGAATTGAAAAAATTACCTACTGAAACCAAGGTTCAGGAATTAATAAAAATGGTTTACATTTTTAAAAAATCACTTTTTGAGAAGGATAAAATAAAATACATCATTGACAAGAATCCGAGATACACTCTATTTGTTGATTTAATTCATCACATTTTTAGTGATGGAAAGTTTATTCGAATCATTAGAGACCCTAGAGACAATGTGACTTCTAGCATTAAATACAACAAAAGCAAATGCGATGCGATTGGTTTTAAATGGACCAAATACAATCAATTACTCGACAAATTTGAGAAAAAAGGTAGACCAATAACTACCATGAAGTTTGAAGATTTGGTACTTGACAAAGCAGCTTTCTTTGAGAAATTTGAGGCCTACACAGGTATCGATTCTCTACTTTCTGTGGAACACAAACGACTCAATATAAAAGAGCAATTTGTAGAAAAACTAAGTGATGCGCACAAAAAGCAACATGCAGCGAGCGTAAAACCCATGGATAAAAGCAAAATTGGGCATTACAAGAAAAAACTAAACTCAACCCAAATCGCTAAAGTAGAATCAGTTAGTTTTCCATATGCCGAAATATTTGGTTATAAAACTGAAAATGAAATAGACAAACTCCCTTTTAAAAGATTATTGCGATTAAAGCTTCGGTTTATCTATAACCTTTATGCAAATCGCATTGTTTACAATTTACCGTATACCATGATGATTAAAGCGAGAAGCTTTGTTCTGAAATACATTTTAAAAAATAAGTTGAATCGATACAAGAGCATGAGCGTTGGAAAGTAAAGAGCTACATTTTATAGTTGGTATCTGGAGGTCTGGAACTACTCTGCTCAGAGAAATCCTTGCAATGAATAAAAGTGTTTTAACTTTTGAAGAACATTCAGCAATACTTCAGACTCTAAAATTTACTCAAAACTTTGAAAGCAGAAAATCTAAAACGCTCTCAGCCGTAGTAAAAAACAAAGATTTAATTGATTTTTCTGAACCGGATATAAGCCAATTGAGTTCCATTCTTGATTCAATTAAAAGTTATGATGCTTTTATAAAAGCGCTTTATTCTTCTACCGTTTTGAATCCTGACGAAGTACTGACGTTCATAGACAAAAACCCAAAGTATTCATATTTTTTACCTGAATTGTTACAAGCATTTCCTACTTCAAAATTTGTTTGGTTGGTAAGAGAACCTAAAGACAATTGTGTTTCTCGGTTGAAGAATAACATTCAAAGTTTCAAGGATGTCGGCTACCTATCTCATTGGTGGAATTTGACAAATCTAAAAATTGCAGCAGCAGCCAAAGAATATCCTGATCGCTTTTTAATGGTTCCTTATGAGCAATTAGTTTCTGAAAAAGAATTATGGATTAGAAAAATTTGCTCGTTCACAAGTATTGAATACAATGCTGATATGCTTGAATTTGAGAAAGGAAAAAACAAAAGAGATTTAAAGTTTCAAAACGCCTTAATGAAAAGTGGTCGCATAAAGGAGAATGAATTTGTTTTGAAGATTAATCAGCTTACAGAAAATTTGCAGAAACCAATTAACAGTTCAAAAATTGACAATTGGAAATCAGAATTAACTCCAGAGCAGGCAAAAAACATTGATTTGTTATGCAAAAAAAATTATGATCATATCTTAAAATCCAATTTGGATGATCTGAATGACCCTAGTTCTGCTACTTTTAAGCTTCTTTCTGCATTTAGTTTAAGTAAACTAAAGTTGGATATCGTTTGGAATAAAAAGTAATTTTAATGGGTTTTGCCGTCTGTTCTCTTCTTAATGGAATATTGGGGTAATTGGTTTAAAATTCTACTCTGCCGGTATGCATATTGCGCTAAAATTCCCAAACCAAATAAAATAATGGAAGCAGAAAAAAGCACAGATACTGCCAAGGCTGTAAATCCAATTTGAGCCCTAAAAAAAAGCTTTTTAATTATAAAAAATAATCCAAAAATTAAACTCAATATACTACTGAAGAAGCCTAATTTAGTTAATAACTGAGCAGGGAACGATGAATAAGCATAAACAATATCGTGGTATAAGCTAAATAGATTTTTTCTCTTGTAAGTAGATTTTTTCAAAGATGTAGGAAATTCAATTGGAAGAAACCCAACATTCATCGTATACCAAGATAAAATTTCATCGATATAAACAACCGATACACTTAAATTTTGCAGCTGCTTAAAAACTGATGAATGAATGACTCTAAAGGCTGAGCCTTTACCATAACCACCCGCTAATTTGCCGGTAATTTTAAATATGCCACTTGCCAACTTCCTAAAAAGAGTTTTTGTCCTTTTTTTAGGAGTAGCATCTGTCTCTTATACACATCTCCGAGCCCACGAGACAGGCAGAAATCT
>CAJXRL010000165.1 GCA_913059105.1 uncultured Flavobacteriales bacterium | reverse complement strand
CTCGGAGATGTGTATAAGAGACAGGTATCTAAGGTTCCATACATGTTAATCATCGGTGAAAAAGAGATTGAAAATGACACACTTTCGGTTAGAAAACACGGAGAAGGTGACATTGGGATCATGAATATAGAAGAATTTTCAACTTTGGTTGGAAAAGAAATAGACGAATTAGTATAATTAATTAGGAGGACCAAGAGATAGCACGACAACAGCGCCCCAGAAGATTTGTAAGGAAAGAAGATCCACACAAAATCAACGAAAAAATTTCTGCTAGAGAAGTTAGAGTAGTTGGAGAAGGAATAGAACAAGGGGTTTATTCCATTCAAGCTGCTTTGCAGTTTGCTCAAGACGCCGAATTAGATTTGGTAGAAATTTCACCCAATGCTTCTCCACCGGTAGTTAAAATTATCGATTACAAGAAATTCTTGTACGAACAGAAGAAGCGCCAGAAAGAAATGAAGGCGAAAGCGGTGAAAGTGGTAATCAAAGAAATTCGTTTCGGACCGAATACGGATGACCATGATTATGAGTTTAAGCTAAAACATGCCCAAAAATTCATTGCTGAAGGATCTAAGATAAAATCTTATGTATTCTTTAAAGGTCGATCTATTCTGTTTAAAGATAAAGGTCAGATATTATTGTTAAAATTTGCGCAAGCACTTGAGGAAATAGCAACAGTAGAATCAATGCCAAAAATGGAAGGGAAGCGAATGATTATGATGATTGCTCCAAAAAAGAAAAAGTAAATAAGTTTAATTCAATATATAAGAACAAATGCCAAAAATGAAAACGACCTCAAGCGCTAAAAAGCGTTTCAAAATAACGGGGTCAGGAAAGATCAAAAGAAAGCATGCTTTTAAAAGTCACATTTTGACCAAGAAAGCTAAAAAAAGAAAGAGAAACTTAACCGCAGCAACTTTAGTGCACAAGGCCGATGAGTCTAACATTAAATTGCAATTGTGCATGAAGTAAACCTTTCTGGTTATCGTAATATTATTTTAACAAAACCCGGAATATCGTTAATTACAAGTGTTATAAACTAACCGCGATACTCCAAAAAACGAAAAGAAAATGCCTAAATCAACAAACTCAGTAGCTGCAAAAGCTCGTAGAAAAAAAGTCCTCAAGCAGGCAAAAGGATACTTCGGAAGAAGAAAAAATGTCCACACTGTTGCTAAAAACGCAGTAGAAAAAGCAGGTGTATATGCATACACAGGTAGAAAATTGAAGAAAAGAAACTTTAGAGGTTTATGGATTCAAAGAATTAACGCTGCTACCAGATTACATGATATGTCTTACTCAGAATTCATGGGAAAAATGGCTAAGAAAGACATTCAATTGAATAGAAAAGTATTAGCGGATCTAGCAATGAATGATTCGAAAGCATTCGAAGCAATCGTAAAAGCAGTAAAATAAAACACAACCTCTGTAATTAAACTTATTTAGGAACTCCTTCCCCATTCGGGCGAAGGAGTTTTTTTTGCTACTAACTATTCCCCACTCTTTAAACTGGAACTAAGTTGAGCTGAATATTTCAATATTTATAATTTAACGTTTTACTTGTATTCTGGTTCCGTTCATAATTACATATTGGTTAAACTTGTAACAAATATCATAATCGCTAAAACGTCAATGATTATGACTGAACAGTTAATTGATGATAAGAATTATAACCAGAATGATGCAGCGGAAGGCCATCAAAATAATGAGCTAGTTTTATGAGATACTTAATTGCCTCTACTCTACTTCTATTTTCTATTTTTTGTTTAGCACAAGATGTCTATCCTTTGCATCCTTCTATAGGGGATACCATTGATTCGAATGAGAAATTAGACTATTCTTTGTTGCCTAACTCTGCGAACAAAGGATTCAATTATGCAACCATCAAGTATATTAATGCAAAATTTGTTTTAATAGAAAGCAGAACTAGAAAACAGCCCAATGGACTTATGAGACAGTATAATGATAGCACTGCACTGCCACAAGAACAAATTATTGAAGAACAACAAAAAATTCAAAAAATAAACGCTTACTACAAATACTTAGCGGAAGAGGCTACAAAACCTAAAAAGGAAGAATACAAACCGAAAGATAAAAAAATTCCTATTCGTTTTGATACTCCTGTTTCTAAAAAGATTTTGAAAGAAGCTCGGATGAAAACAAGAATAATTGAAGATCAACGCAGAATGCAAGAATTCCAAATGGGACTTCGACCAAGAGAAATGATGATAGAATTTAGAAGATGAGTTATCCTATAGTAGTATTAAAACCTAAGAGAAGCGAAAGTTTAAAAAGAAAGCACCCTTGGGTTTTTTCTGGCGCCATTGACAAAATTTTGTTGGATGAAGATGCAGAAGATTTAAGTGAAGGTGATTTGGTGGAAGTAACGGATCAAAATGAGAAAACACTTGGAGTTGGTCATTTTGCGGAAGGAAGCATAGCAGTAAGAATGCTGTCATTCAAAAATGACACTGTTAATGCCGATTTTTGGGAAAGAAAAATTCAAAGTGCTTTTAACCTTAGAAGTACACTTCAACTTACACAATCTAAAACAACGACTTGCTATCGGCTCATACATGCAGAGGGAGATGGAATGCCAGGACTTGTTGTAGACATATATGGCAGTGTAGCTGTTGTACAAGCCCATAGCGCTGGTTTTGCAACGGCATTACCTGAAATTGCAAAAGCGCTTAAAGTAGTTATTGGAGACAAACTTTCAGCTGTTTATTCAAAAAGTGAAAAAGCACTTCACAAACAAGGAGAAAAAGGTATAGAAGATGGCTATTTATTAGGTGAAGCAGAAAGCCCACAAATCGTTTTGGAAAACAACTTGCAATTTGAAATTAATTGGATAACAGGACAGAAAACGGGTTTTTTCATTGATCAGCGATTCAATAGAGAATTGTTAAAAACGTATTCTAAGAATAAAAAAGTGCTAAACACTTTTTGTTATTCTGGTGGATTTAGCGTTTATGCTATAGCTGCAGGTGCAACTGAGGTTCATTCAGTAGATAGTTCACAAAAAGCAATCGATTTAACAGATAGGAATGTTGCTATTAATTTTAAAGATTGCCAAATACATCAAAGCTTTGCCAGAGATACCTTAAAGTATTTGAACGAAACAGAAGAAGTTTACGATACAATAATATTGGACCCTCCTGCTTATGCAAAAAGCAAAAGCGCTCAACATAAAGCTGTTCAAGGGTACAAAAGACTAAATGCAAAGGCATTCTCAATGATAAAAAAGGGAGGCGTATTATTCACTTTCTCATGCAGTCAAGTAGTTGACCGAAAGCTATTTGAGAATACTATTATGGCGGCAGCTATTGAAGCTAGAAGGACTGTAAAAGTATTACATCATCTCTCTCAACCCGCAGATCATCCAGTTTCAATTTTCCACCCTGAAGGAGAATATTTAAAAGGCCTAGTTCTTTATATCGAAGAATGAATCAAGCCATAGATTACAAAAATATTTGGAAAGTATCCTACCCCATAATTCTAAGCGGGGTAGCGCAAAATATTGTAAACGTAACTGATACGGCATTTTTAGGCCGGTATGGAATGGTAGAGCTTGGCGCAGCTGGAAATGCCGGAATTTTTTACATGGTTCTAATGATGATTGGTTTTGGTTTTACCATTGGCTGTCAAATTATAATTGGTAGAAGAAATGGTGAAGGAAACCACCATAAAATTGGGGAATTATTCAATTCAGGCTTGTTCTTTTTATTACCAATTTCAATATTGCTTTTCGCTTTTGTAAAGCTTTTCATGCCCCAAATTCTGTCAGCTCTTGTCGCGTCAGATAACATTTTACAAGCCTCTATCGATTATCTTTCAGTTCGAAGTTATGGACTGTTCTTTGCCTTTTTTAATTTTTTGTTTATAGCGTTTTATACGGGAACTACCAATACAAAAGTATTGACTAAGGCCACTTTTATTCAAGCTGGAGTGAATGTGGTACTGGATTATTTATTAATATTTGGAAAGCTAGGTTTACCAGAACTAGGAATAAAAGGAGCGGCGCTAGCTTCGGTTATTTCAGAGATTGCAGCACTACTCTACTTTGCCTACTTCACGTATGTAAAAACTAATTACAAGAAATACAACCTTTTTCAGAAATTAGATTTTGATTGGAAAAAGCAGCTGGAAATATTAAGAATTGCTGCTCCAATTATGCTTCAATACTTCATGGCGCTATGTACATGGCTAAGTTTTTTCATGATAATTGAACAAACTGGCGAAGTCAATTTAGCTATCTCTCACATTGCCAGGAGCATTTACATGGTGGTTATGATTCCCTTATTCGGATTTAGCTCGGCAGCTAGCACTCTAGTATCCAACGTTATGGGAGAAAGAAGAATGGCAGAAGTGCCTTTGTTAATCAAACGAATTGTGGTAATGAGTATACTTGCGACAGCCATATTCTTACCCATACTTTTAATTTTTCCATCAGAAGTATCTTCTATTTACACCAATGATGTTAACTTAATTGAAGGAGCCGTAAAAATCTTGCCAATAATTTGTGGAGCTATGTTATTTTTTAGCATTGCATTTATTACATTTTCTTCAGTGACCGGAACAGGTAAAACGATAATTACCTTAGGCATTGAATTTGTAAGTATTACTATTTACTTATCTTTTGCTTATCTATTCGCTTTGGTCTTAGATTTATCGTTGGCTAGCGTTTGGTGTTCTGAATTTATTTATTTCAGCTTTATGGGAACATTATCAATTTTGTACTTAAAATTTGGGAATTGGAAAAACAGCGTAATATGATAAATGACTTAAGAATAATTTTTATTGGGACACCAGATTTTGCGGTGGAAAGTTTGAATGCTTTAATTAAAGCTAATAAAAATGTTGTTGCAGTTATTACAGCTCCTGACCGAAAGTCTGGTAGAGGCCAAAAAATAAGCGAATCTGCAGTAAAAAAATATGCTTTAAAACAAAACATTCCTGTATTACAGCCTACAAATTTAAAAAATGCAGACTTTATTTCTAACTTAAAGAGCTATAAAGCTGACTTACAAATTGTAGTTGCCTTTAGAATGATGCCAGAAGTTGTTTGGAATATGCCGAAGTATGGAACATTCAATCTTCATGCCTCGTTGCTTCCAAATTACCGGGGAGCTGCTCCTATTAATTGGGCCATCATTAATGGTGAGAAAGAAACAGGTGTTACTACCTTTTTTTTAAAGCACAAGATTGATACAGGAGATTTAATTTTTCAAGAGAAAGTTTCAATAAATATGGATGAAACTGCTGGGACTCTTCATGATAAATTGATGAACATTGGGAGTGGATTGGTAGTCAAAACTGTAGAAAGCATTGAAAATAATAACGTTAAAACGATTGCACAACAAGAAATTGAAAGCAAAGAAGCGCCTAAAATTTACAAAAATGATTGTAAAGTTGATTGGTCCACGTCTGCTATCGATATTGATCGTTTAGTGAGAGGATTGAGCCCCTTCCCTACTGCTTGGTCTACGTTATTCAACAATAATAATGGAAAGGCGGTAAACATAAAAATATTTGCAGTTGAGATGTTACATGAAAACAATCTCTCATTAGGAATGCTAAAAATTGAGGACAAAGAAATCTTTATCGGAACTAAGGATAACAACTTAAAACTAACTGATATTCAAGTTGAAGGAAAGAAAAGAATGCCAGTGAAAGATTTACTCAATGGCTTCAATTTTGAAGACTATTCTTTCAAAAAGATTTAACTTTAATAATCGGTAATATGCATCGCTTTAACTAATTGACCTAAAGAATGAAAAATATTTTACTTTGTATTTTTTTGCTTTCCGCAATTACGCGAGTTGATGCTCAATCAAACTTTGAAGTTTTAAAAACTTTCAATGATCTAAGTTTCTGGGCAAAAAACACAATTCCCATTGCTTCTGATTCAAATTGCAGTTCATTCTTGATTAGAGTCAAAAATGAAGTAAAACCGCATTACCATGCCTAACATACGGAACACATTTACGTGGTAAGTGGAACAGCTATTCTCCAACTAGGCGATTCAACGTTAAAAGTTAAACCAGGTGATTTAATTGTTATTCCTCCTAAAACGGTGCACTCTGTTAAAGTTAATTCGTTTGAGCCATTCGAAGTATTATCTATACAATCTCCAGAATTTAAAGGAGAAGATCGAATTTGGGTAGAATAATACTGCACGTTACCCGCAATGATCTAATGACTGTCTCTTATACACATCTCCGAGCCCAC
>CAJXRL010000164.1 GCA_913059105.1 uncultured Flavobacteriales bacterium | reverse complement strand
AGAGTACAATGCATTAATAACTGAAGCTGACGGAGCATTTGGATCAGGTGATTTTGAGAATGCCAAAACAAAATATCAAGCAGCCGTTGCAGTTAAAGACGAGCAATATCCCAAAGATAAGCTAAGTGAGATAGATGCTAAGGTTGCAGAATTGGCTGGGGAAGAAGCTGCTGCAGCTTTAGCAGAGGCGAACGCTAAAATTGACGAAGAGTACAATGCATTAATTACTGAAGCTAATGAGGCATTCGAATCTAGTGATTTTGAGAATGCCAAAACAAAATATCAAGCTGCAATAGTTGTAAAAGACGAGCAATACCCAAAAGACAAGATTGCAGAGATAGAGACAAAAATTGCTGCATTAGCTGGTGAAGAAGCAGCAAAAGCAGCTTCGGAGCAAGAAGCAAAGATGGATAATGAATATAATGCGTTAATTGCCGAAGCAGACGCCTCTTTTGAAAGAAAGGAGTTCAAGCCCGCAAAAGTTAGTTATGAAGCTGCATTAGGATTAAAAGATGAGCAGTATCCAAAAGATCAAATCGATAAAATTGGCGAAGGAATAAAGGCTCTGGCAATTGCTGAAGCTGCTGCAGCTCAAACGGCAATGTTGGATCAAGATTATCTGGCTGCCCTAGAAAAAGGAGACCAAGCTTTAAGCTCTAACGATTTAGAAAACGCTTTAAAGGCTTTTCAAAATGCTCAAAATTTAAAACCTGCTGAATCATATCCCCCACAGAAAATTGCAGAAATTGATGATATAATTGCATCCAGATCAGCTGCAGAAAAGGCCAAGCAAACTGAATTAAGAAATAAGTACGATGCTTTCATGCTAGAAGGACAAACAGCAAATGATGCCAAAGAATTTGGAGCCGCCATAACTAAATATCAACAGGCTCAAAATACTTTACCTAATGAGCCATTACCTTCATTAAAGATTAAAGAAATAATGGAAATTCAGAAGCAGTTAGTTGCTAAAGAAGATGAAATCCGTTTACGAAAAGAACAAGCTGCGGCAAATGAAGGTTCTTACCAAATAGCAATTGCAAATGGCGATAAGTATTTTAGGGATAAAAACTATAACGATGCTGAAAATGAATACCGAATGGCACTTGGGTTAAAAGCAGATGAAGCATATCCTCAGGAACAGTTAGAAAAAATTAAGTCGATTCTAAATGAAAAGGAAGCAGCAAAGTTAGCTGCAAACAACGCCAATAAAGTGGCTAATCAAAAGGAGCAACGATACAAAGACCTGATTGTACAAGGAGATGGGAATTTTCAAGCAAAATCATACCGAATTGCTAAGAGCAATTTTGAAAGCGCTTTAAAAATTAAGCCGGATGAAGAATACCCTAAGGCTCAAATCGGTTTGTTGAATGAATTGCTTAAGAAAGAGCAATTGGCAGAAGAAATAAAAAGAAAAGAATTGGATAAGCCAATTCAAATTCAAAAAGGACCAAAATCAACCATTACGGGTGACGCAGAGGCAGAAATAGAGCGTATTTATAAAGAGTTGTGGGCAAAGCAGAACAGCGACAAAAATGCAGTTATACTTGTGCAAGAAGAGGTTTTAGCTAAGGTAAGAAAAGACAATTTGGCTATGGAAGAGTCTCGAAGGCAAAATGCTATTGAGAAATTAGAGGAAATTAGCATCAGTATGACAGACCAATTTGAGATGAGCTCAAAGTTGAATCTTCAGAATTATGAAACAATAAAAGAACAAGAAAGTGATCTTCAGAATACAAGTGAAGAATTGGTGAAAGCTTCAGAGCGTAAGAGAGAAGAAAAGATGCTTGATGAAAATTTATTAGCAGAAAGCATAGCATTGTACAATCAAGATCGGATGGAAGAGACCGTTAAGGGTAAAAAGGAAATGGTTGAGAATGAATACGACGAAGTAAATGTTTCAGAACAAAATAGAGCTAGGAGGCAAAATGAATATATTTTAGATACTAAAAAGAAGTTTGATGATTTAGAAAGTCGATTAATGAAATTTCATCAAGGGCGAAGCACAGAGTTTTATCCGGAGAATTACAAGCAAATTTTAAAAGAAACAGAGGGCTTGGTGCAAAAAGAGAATGACGATACTAAATCTTCTGAAGAAAGAAGGTCAGATTATCAAGCTGCAGCTAATCAAACTTCTACGGAGATTCGACAATTTACAGAGGAAAATGCAGAGAGTTTTAAAGACAACCAATTAGCAATCGAAGTGTTAGAAGAGGGTTTGCTAAAGAAAGCAACGGAAGATAGCAAATCCTCGGAAGACAGAAGATTAGATTATCAAGCTGAAGCAAATCAATCTTCTACGGAAATTCGACAATTTGCAGAAGAAAATGCAGAGAGTTTTAAGAACAATCAGCTAGAAATTGAAGAATTGGAAGTAGAGTTGAAAGAGCAGTCAATAAAACTGGAAAGCGAATCTGAAAAACGTAGAAAGAAAAACGAAGAAGAGGAGTATTATATTGGAGAGAAGAGAGAAAGGCAAGACAAGTCTTCAGCAGATTATCCACAAGGAGTTACAGAAGAGATTGTCGAAAATCAAAATAATAGTACTACAATTAGAAGGATAGTAGTAGAAGGAACAAGAGCAGATATCTATGAAAAAACCTTGTACAAATGGGGTGGTATTTTCTACACTAAGAATGGAACTAATATCACAAAAGATATTTGGGATAAAGAAAGTAGATAATTCGATTCATGAAAAGTCCATTGTTTATTATTTGTTGTGCATTGCTATTGGCATGCAATGCACCAAAGTCTATTGATTCAAAGATTGAGGCTGATGTTTTGAAGCGAAATAAACAGTTCTCCGTTAAAGATTCGGCCGGATTGCGCATAATTGAAATTGTAGAGCCATTTGTAAATTCTTCCATTAAAGAAAAGTATGTTCTTTATTCAAAATCAGAAGGAAAACCTGAAGGCATTGCGGCAGATGTGTTTGTTGGGCTGCCAATCGAGAAAGTAGGAATCAATTCTACTACCCATTTGGGTTATTTAAATGCACTGGGGAAACAGGATAATGTTGTAGCGGTAAGCAACAAATCTCTATTTTATGATTCCAATTTTCAGCAGAGGATAGCGGCAGGTAAGATCTTAGAGCTTGGAAATAGAACACTTAACACAGAACTTGTGATTCAGAGTGAACTAGATGTGTTATTTACCTTTGCAATTGACGCTAGTTCATATGAATCAGTGCAACAACTTCGAGAACTTGGGCAACCGATAATCTTAATTTCCGAATTTATGGAGTCTGACCCAATAAATAAAGCGGAGTGGTTGAAAGTTTTTGCGGCATTTTTTGATAAGACCACAATGCAAAAAGCAGATGCACATCTTGAGATGATAAGGTATAAATACGATTCAATTAGAACTGAATCCATGCTTTATTCTTTTCTTCCTAAAGTGACAATTGGACTACCGTGGAAAGGAACATGGTATGTAAGTGGCAGCAACTCTTATCAAGCACAACTTATTCGGGACGCAGCTGCGACTTATTCTTGGCATCATTACAAGCAAACTGCTAGCGTGCCGCTCGACATTGAAACGGCAATTAGCGAAGGCATGCAAGCTCACTTTTGGATTAATACAGGCACAATAACAAATAGTAATGAATTACAAAAAAGCAATGAAATGTTTGCTCAGTTTCAATCTTTTCAGAATAAGAGGATTTATACTAATTACAAGAGATCTAATAAACTTGGAGCAAATGATTATTGGGAAATGGGAGTAGTTCGGCCTGATTTGATCTTAAGCGATTTAGTGGCCATTTTTCACAAAAATAAAAGTGATTCACTAACTTTTTACAAAAGCGTTTTTGAATGAATAAGGTTTTTGTTTTAATCTTTCTTTGCATTTCGATGCTAATTTTAGCTGTACTTGATGTTTTCAGTGGTAGTGTAAGTATACCGTTAAGTGAATTTCGGTTGTGGTTATCTGGCGGTGAAATATCTGATGTCTTCAATTTTATTGTGGTGCAATCAAGAATTCCAAAAGCACTTACCGCAATATTATGTGGTGCAGCGCTTTCATTAGCAGGTTTGTTAATGCAAACTCTGTTTAGAAACCCATTGGCAGGACCATATTTATTAGGAATTAGTTCTGGTGCGGGGTTAGGAGTAGCAATTCTTGTAATGGGGGCCGGCGTAATAGGTGTTTCTTTAGCAACAGGCTATGCGGTAAATGTAGCATCAATAGTAGGGGCCTTGGTGATGATGTTGATATTGTTAGCTGTTTCTTTTAAGTTAAAAGATGTTATGACGCTTCTTATTTTCGGCGTTATGATGGGGTCAATAGCAACAGCAATAATTGGACTTATTCAATTTTTTACTTCTGATTTTCAACTGAAATCCTTTATTATTTGGACATTAGGCAGCCTTTCAGCAGTTTCTTTTGGTGAATTACTTATTCTTTTTATCGCTTTATTAGGTTCAGCCGGATATGCATTGTACCATTACAAAGGACTTAATGCAGTGCTTATAAGTGAAGATTTTGCAAAAATGTTAGGTATTAAAGTTCTCCATGTTAGAATAAGCATAGTCATTATTACTGGTCTGCTAGCAGGGCTTACAACTTCCTTTTGTGGGCCAATTGGCTTTGTTGGAATTATTATTCCACACTTAAGTCGATTACTTTTAAAGTCAAATGACCATTTGATTTTAATACCAGTTTGTTTATTATTGGGAGCAAATGTATTGCTATTGAGTGATATTCTAGCTCATATACCATCTAACGGTACTAGTTTGCCAATCAATTCAATCACCTCAATAATTGGGGTCCCAATAATATTGTGGATCCTTTTTGGAAAGAAAAATCTAAGTCAATCATTTTGAGTTCTACTATACTTCATATTGAAAACGTCTCAGTTACTTATTCGAAAAGAGTAAACATACTTTCAAACGTGAATTTAAGCATGAACTCAAACGACATAATTGCTCTTATTGGCGAAAATGGTGCAGGTAAATCTACTTTGTTAAAGAGTATCTGTGGTTTAATCAATACCTCGAGTGGTGATTTTAAAATTTTTGACAAGAATTTGAAGGAGTGGGATCGAGCAAGTTTGGCTCAAAAAATGGCCTACGTAAGTTCAAATGAAAACGTACGGTCAATAATTCCTGTAGAACGCTTCATTGGTTTTGGAAGATATCCGTATACAGGTTGGATGGTGTCAGAAACAAAAGAAGATGCAGCGTGCATTGAAGGGGCTTTAAGATTGTGTAAGATTGAATACTTGAAAGAAAAGACAATGGCTGAGTTGAGTGATGGCGAGAGGCAGAAAGTATATCTGGCAAGGGCAATTGCACAAAATGCTGACCTTATTATATTGGATGAGCCTACCACTCACTTAGACGTGAAAAGTTCGAATTCTATGTTTAAATTAATTCAAAGTCAAAAAGAATCGGGAAGGGCTGTTCTTTTTTCGTCTCACCAAATAGAAAAGGCAATGTCTATTGCGGATAAAGTTTGGGTAGTTGATTGCGGCCGTGTTATTGAAACAACTCCAAAGGCATTTTACAAGAATGAGCATTTGAAAAGACTAATTTTTGGAGAGTAAGCTATTTCTTTTTAGTTGTCCCCATCCGTTTTGCTCTCTTTCTCATTTCTCTGTCGTAATGGCGTTTTTGTCGTTTTTCGGTACGTTTAATATTTGTTCTAATATCTTTACTAGGTGCACCACCAATTACTTTACCGTTTCTACTATTTACACCTTCAACTCCTTTAAATACGGAGCATGAAGTGGTAAAAATTAAAATAACAATAATAAAAGAGATCTTCTTAATCATACTCCTGTTGTAATATTTCAATATCAATCATCAATTGATCCACAGACTCCTCGGAAGTGCCATCGTAAAATCCTCGAATCCTTTTTTCTTTGTCCACTAGTACAAAATTTTCAGTGTGTATAAAGTCGTCAGGTCCACCATCGCCTTCAGTAACTGCAGCAAAATAACTCTTTCTTGCTAAGTCATAAATCAACTTCTTATCGCCTGTAACAAAAATCCATTTGTTTGGATTTGCTTCATATAACGCTGCATATTCTTTTAAAACGGGAACAGAGTCAATCTCTGGTTGAACCGTATGCGATAATATTTTAAAATCTTCGTCGTCAATATATTGATCTTGTATTCTTTGCATTTGACTACTCATACTAGGGCAAATTGTAGGGCAGGTAGTAAAGAAAAAATCAGTTACATAATAATAGCTGTCTCTTATACACATCTCCGAGCCCACGAGACAGGCAGAAATCTC
>CAJXRL010000163.1 GCA_913059105.1 uncultured Flavobacteriales bacterium | reverse complement strand
GATCTACACAGAGTAGATCGTCGGCAGCGTCAGATGTGTATAAGAGACAGCCCTCTTGCCAACGGAATAGTGCAGAACGAACAGAAATAATCGCAGCCGTCTTGTACTTTTAAGAAAGATCTGGTTCTATCGCCTAAAGAGTAGGAAGGAACAAAATCCTTTACGTACTTTATCTCTGAGGCAACTACTTTGTTTGAGTAGTTTTCTTGCTCCCAATCTTGTACATGTTGTAGCAAGTTGAATTTTTCTTGAGCACCTAAAACAATATTTACTCCTTGAATTGAAGCGATCTCATTTGGTTTAAGTTGAGCGTAACAACCAATTATGGCTATAAAAGAATCTGCAGAAAGATTCCTAGCTTGCTTTACAATTTGTCTACACTTCTTATCGGCTTGTTCGGTAACAGAACAGGTGTTAATTACAACAATGTCTGCACCTTCTTTAAAATCTACTCTGGCATAGCCACTTTCTTCGAAAAGCCTTGCAATTCCTGACGTTTCAGAAAAATTTAGCTTACAACCAAGCGTGTAAAAAGAAATAGTTGAACTGTGCTTCATAAGAATTGCGAAACTAAGCATTTGCGCTCAAAAAGTCAAGCCTTACTGTGGTTTACTGATTTAACTGATTGGAAATGATCCGTTCAACTGTTTCGCTTACCCAAATTTTATACATGGCGCCGCTTGGGTGTAGTTTGTCGTTAGCAATCAAATTGCTGTCAAACTGTGCTTTTTGAGAAATAGGAGTAATGTTATAAAAACTAACCCCCATTTGATAGGCTACATCTGAACAAATGCCGTTGAATTTCTTTATTTCAGCGCTTACTTTTTTAACGTCTTTTCCTCGCATAAAAGGCATTACACTGTAATCCGGTATACTATATACAAAAACACCCTTTTTGCTATTTTTAGAAAAGCTAATTGCCTTTTCTAATATTAGTTTAAAGTCTTCTCTAAACTGATCAATTTCTTTACCTTGGTATTGATTATTCACACCAATTAAAACTGAAACTAGGTCGTATTTTTTCTTGACTTCTTTTATTGCAGTAAGCAGTTCGTCAGTTCTCCAACCAGTTTTTGCGATGATCGTAGTAGACATTACTTCGAAATCTGATTTCTTTGTTATAGATTTTGCCAATAAAAAAGGAAAAGTAGTTTGTTGTTCAACCATTTCGCCAATAGTATACGAATCGCCTAAGGCTAAGTAAGTAATTTGGGTAGAACTACTTGTTACGGCTGAAGTGCTTTTGGAAGGTTCATTGCTAGTTTTGCATGCCCCGAAAAGAACAGTTGATAACGCGATGAATATGGATCTATTAATTATCAACTTAACCTTCGAATAAAATGGTAAAGAAGAACATCTTTGGACGAATTTCTTCGATTGGGTTTGACAATTCTGTATTGTCTCTGATTAATGCATCATCCAGACTATAGGACATCTTTATTTCAAGTCCTAATTTAAAAAAGGGCAAGAAGAAATCAGTCCCAATTCCAACTTCTGCCGAATAAGTATTACGTTTTAATTTAATAATGGATTCTTCAATATCATTATTATCAACGTTTTCGTTTGAAGCTAAATCTAAAGAGAATTTTCCGCCTGCAATAAAATAAGCTGCAAAGTTGTTTAACCTGGCAGAGCGATACTTGAATAATAATGGAAAGTCTAAATAGGTAGATTCAATTTGTCTAAGCTCGGTGTATCGTTCGCCTTTAAAATTGATGAAGTTAAACTCCATATTACGTTGTCCGAAAACTAGGGTAGGAACAAATCTCAAATTGAAGCTCTTAGTTATGTGTAAATCACTAACGATGCCCAAATTAAATCCGCTTTGGTTCA
The DNA here is from genome assembly GCA_913059105.1 of uncultured Flavobacteriales bacterium. Taxonomy (GTDB): domain Bacteria; phylum Bacteroidota; class Bacteroidia; order Flavobacteriales_E; family Vicingaceae; genus NORP294. The sequence continues at coordinate 4,409 of CAJXRL010000163.1, read as the reverse complement.
CAACGTCCAAACTTTGTAAACTATCCGTTGTTAAGTTGTAAGCTTTTCTTTGTAAAGCAAATCCACCACTGTTTATTCCCAATGCAAATCCAAAATGAATTCGCTTTTGATCAAATTTTTGCAAATTGTTCACCTTAGGCGATTGTGCCATTGATAGCAAACTGCAAAAAATAAGAAAAAGGCTAATGCAATACTTCATGAATTGTCAAACGCTTTTACGTCTGTTTTATTTTTGGACAACATAAATTGAAGAAATACCGAAAAATAAGGGGTGAGTGCTGATGTAATTAAATCCTACATTTTTCAAAATTTCTTCAAATTCTTTTCCTTCCGGAAAGGCTTCTACAGACTCAGGTAAATAAGTGTAAGCTGATGCGTCTTTCGATACCAACTTTCCAATTCCTGGTAAGACCTTATGAAAGTAAAAATTGTATATCTGTTTTATCGGAAAAGCTTTAGGTTTTGAAAACTCCAAAACAACAGCCATTCCTCCAGACTTTAAGACTCTTTTCATTTCTGAAAGGCCTTTCTCTAAATTCTCAAAATTTCGAACTCCAAACGCAACCGTTATAGCATCAAAGTGGTTGTCTTCAAACGGTATGTCCTCTGAATCTCCATATTTCAATTCTATTATGTCTTCCTGACCTTTCTTTTTGATTTTGATAATTCCCTTATCCAACATCCCTTGGCTTATATCAATGCCAACAACTTTTGTTGGTTTTAACGAGAGGCTTTCAATTGCAAAATCGCCAGTACCTGTAGCAACGTCTAATATTACTTTTGGCTCTATAGCACTAAGAATTTTTACAGCTTTTTTACGCCAAAGCTTATCTATTCCTAAAGATAAGAAGTGATTTAAAAAGTCATACCGATGAGAAATGTTGTCAAACATCTCCGCTACTTGTTCTTTTTTCGAACTACTTTTTCCCTTGTAGGGGGTTACTGTTTCTGCCATAATGATATCTGCTATTGCAAAAGTACGGTTAGACCATAAGAAATGTGCATTTACTGTGCCATTTCTTTTCTCTCGCCATAAGCTTCGTCGTCTTTGTGAACTAAGTTAAAAACACGATCCCAACGTATCTTGCTGAATAAGGACTTATTAGGATCTAAAGACATCCAAATGAAAACAGCCTTGCCAACAATGTGGTCTTCAGGTACAAATCCCCAAAATCGACTATCTTGAGAGTTATGTCTGTTGTCTCCCATCATCCAATAGTAATCCATTTTTACCTCATAGCTAGTTGTTGCTTCGCCATTGATATAAATTTTTTCATTTTCAACGTTCAATTCATTCCGTTCGTAAATTTCAATCAAACGCTTGTACATTGGTAAATTCTTAACAGTCAATGCTAATATCTGACCTTTATAAGGAATATTGACAGGGCCAAAGTTATCTTCTGTCCAATCGGACTCCATTGTATTTGGAAAGATAGGGTAACTCTTTAAGCTTGAATTTTGATAAAAACCTTTGTCTTTGTTGATTTTGGTAACACTTTCAACATTACTTAAAGACCGAATGTATTCTAGTGTTTCTTTGGTTAAATGCAAGTCAATAGTGTTTCCCATTTCTGGAGACCAACTAAAGTCAGTGATTTCATTATCGATTAGTTTTTGATATCTAATAGGAGGCAATTGTGGATTTGATTGTACTTTACAGGTAACCGTGTATGTTGTCTGAAGTCCTTCTGATTGATATGCTTCTTTTCCATCAATTAATAATTTTCCATCTACAATTTCTAATTGGTCGCCAGGTAGAGCGACGCAACGTTTAATGTAGTTTTCCCTTTTATCTACAGGGCGTGCTATAACTTCAAAGCCTTGGGTTACAATTTTTTGAGCCCTGGCATAAGTCATATCATCGTTCAAGTCTCGGTTTGGTTGAAAATAACGATCAATAAAATTCTTCTGAAACTTTTTTGGTAAACCGTTCATGAAAAAATTTCTACCATCTTCTTTTCCAAAAATTGCATCATATTCTCTAAGTAGAGCATAATATGTTCTTGCTTGCTGCTCTACTGCAACAGTATCGCCAGCTGGAAAGTTGAAAACTACAGCTTCGTTGCGTTTAACATCTTGAAACTTAAATAACCTTTTGTAAGGCAATTTAATAAGTTCTGAATAGGACTTTACATTTTCGGTTCCTGGCAAGGTGTGATGTGCAAAAGGAAAGAAAATAGGAGTGTTTGGTATTCGGGAACCGTAACTCACTTTACTTACAAATAGGAAATCACCTACTAATAAGGACTTTTCCATTGAAGAAGTAGGTATTGTAAATGCTTCGATGTAAATGGCTCGAATCAAAGTAGCTGCAATAACCGCAAATGCAATAGCATCTGCCCACTCCCTAATCTTAGTCTTCTTGTATGTTTTGACAAATTCAAATCCTACAAATTTATGGTTGTCCGTTAAGCCAACATAGGCCAGGTAAAAAGGAGTAAAAATTACTGCCAATGCATGTTCCCAAAAGCTAATAATTTTAAACTGTTTTAGAAGTTCTACAATTATTCCTACCCAAACAATAAAGCCTAAGAATGGAATATAATAGATTGCCATCCACCAAATTGGTTTGTGAATCATTTTGATGGAAATGTAAGTGCTGTAAAAAGGAATTAAAGCTTTCCAACCATCTTCACCGGCTTTCTTGAAAAGTAGATACAAGCCAAAATGTGAGGCGATAAAGTAAAAAAGTATAATGTAAATTGCTGTTGTCATTGTCTAGTTTTTTAAAACATCTTGCATGCTGAAAATGCCTTTTTTAGTTTGAATGTATTCTGCGGCTAAAACTGCCCCCAAGGCGAAACCTTTGCGATTCCTTGCCTGGTGTTTAATGCTTATTATGTCTATGTTAGAGCTGTATGTTACTTCGTGTGTGCCGGGAACATCTGGTTCCCTATATGATATTATTTCTATAGCTTCTTTTTTTGTGCTTGCTTTGTTTTCCCAGGAAGAATAAGTCGAATTATGATTAATTATTTCCTCCGCCAAAGTTATCGCAGTTCCACTAGGGCTATCAATTTTTTCTGTGTGATGAATTTCTTGAATTTCAGAAGTGTAACTCTCCTGATTGCTCATTAACTCCGCTAATCGTCTGTTTAGTTCAAAAAAAATATTTACTCCTATACTAAAATTTGAGGCCGCTAAAAAGCTGCCATTTAGTTTTTTAACTTGACTGTATACTTCGGTTTTATTACCATGCCATCCGGTAGTTCCCACCGCAATAGGTGTTCCTGCCTGTAGGCAAATTTTAATATTTGAAAGCACATAATCAGGAGTAGAGAACTCTATCGCTACATCAGCAGTTTTCAAGTTTTGAATTGTTAAAGTTTCCAGATTTCTGGAGTTAATCTTTAGAACAACTTCGTGACCTCGCTCAATAGCAATGCTTTCAATGGCCTTTCCCATTTTTCCGTAACCTAGTAAAGCGATTTTCATGGAGTTAAAAGTAAAATTAGAGAGTTGAAGTTTAATGTATAATACATGTTCGGCTTAAAAAGCGTTTTGATGGCTCTTTTTAGTAAATTTTAAGGAAAGCGTCATTGAAGGAATCATTCTATTTCCTGCTCTATCGAATTGAAAGCTAGGCTTTAATGATGCGGACAAATCATCGCTAACGTCAAAGTTGTATAAATGAGCATCTACAGCAGCATCTAAAATGTTCATAGCATATGCCGCAGCTGTTAGCACAAAAAACAAATCTCTATTCTGACGATGATTTTGGAGTAGAGAATTTAATTGGGTAGAATTATAAACACCAGTGTACTTATGAGAATTCCCTAATTCTTCAGCAACATATGCATCTTTAAATTCATTGTACAGTTTAGATTCCTCTAATGCAAAGTATAAAGGAGTTCCAATAATGGCATAAACCAAAGGAATTTTCCAATACTTTTTATTATACACTTGCCCTAAACCAGGCACCACCAGAGAAAGTAAGGTTGCCTTTTTAGGAGAGTGATAGGGCAGACTGTCCAAATTAAGGGTGTCTGATTTTTGAGCAAGACCGCCAAATCCGATGCAGATTAGAAAAATGAAAGCAAGGTGCTTTTTCATTTACCTTATTTAATTTTCATTTTTTTCAAAATCTTGGCAAGTTCTTCCTCGCTGTCAAAAGGAATAGTAATGCTTCCCTTTTCTTCGTCTTTCCTTTGAAATTTAACAGGAACACTAAAGTAGTCTGTTAAATTGGTTCTAATTCTCTTGTCTACAACCGATAAAGGAGCTTTTGTATTTGAAGTTGAACTTTCCTTTTTGCTTTTTGCTAATTCTTCTGTTTTTCTAACAGAAAGCGTTTCGTCTATTATCTGACGATATAACGCCAATTGACTTTCAGCATCTTCGATATTTACTAAAGCTCGAGCCTGTCTCTTATACACATCTGACGCTGCCGACGATCTACTCTGTGTAGA
>CAJXRL010000162.1 GCA_913059105.1 uncultured Flavobacteriales bacterium | reverse complement strand
TCTACACAGAGTAGATCGTCGGCAGCGTCAGATGTGTATAAGAGACAGGTCCAGTATACGGCTGTCCTGTGCGTTCAATTCAATGGTCATAGCAGGCTCCGTAACAACTCGGTTATAAATCAAGGTTTATTGATGGTTGTTTATCTATATTAGACGACAGTTATCACATTAAAGGTTTTTTTATGCGCTTATTGGGGAGTAAGTGAATAAATTACTGGATATGGGAATCTACAAGGATCTTGTAAATAAAAAGGAAAAAATTGCAGTCATAGGTTTGGGTTATGTTGGATTGCCAATTGCCTTAGCTTTGGCTAAAAAAGTTGGTGTTATTGGATTTGACATTAGTGCAGAAAGGGTTGAAATGATGAAGAATAATGAAGATCCAAGTGAGGAACTTCCATCTTCAGAATTTGAAAATTCAGATATCATGTTCACTGAAGATATTGAAGATTTAAGAGCTGCTAAATTTTATATTGTAGCTGTTCCAACTCCTATAGATCAGCATAATTTGCCAGATTTGAAACCGTTGATCTCTGCATCGACAACGGTTGGGAAAGTAATCAAGAAAGGGGATTATGTTGTATTTGAATCTACGGTTTACCCAGGTTGTACTGAAGAAGACTGTGTTCCTGTAATTGAGAAGTTGAGTGGACTTGAGTTTAGAAAAGACTTTATGGTTGGATATTCTCCTGAAAGAATTAATCCGGGTGATACAGAGCATACATTGCAGAATGTAGTAAAAGTAGTCGCAGGATGTTCCGAGTCATCATTAGATGAAATTGCAAAGACTTACGAATTAGTGGTTGATGCAGGAGTGCATAGAGCCGCATCAATTAAGGTAGCAGAAGCTGCGAAGATTATAGAAAATACTCAGCGTGATGTGAATATTGCATTAATAAATGAGCTCTCGATAATTTTCAACAAGATGGGGATTAACACATATGAGGTTTTGGAAGCTGCAGGAACGAAATGGAATTTTTTAAATTTTTCTCCTGGTTTAGTGGGAGGACATTGTATTGGCGTTGATCCTTATTATTTGACATACAAAGCGAAAGAATTTGGTTATCATGCTCAAATAATCAATTCTGGAAGGGCTGTAAATGATGGCATGGGCAGTCACATTGCGGGTAGGATTACAAAAGAAATTGTAGCTCAAAATGGTGCTGCTAATGGAGCGAAAGTTCTAGTTATGGGGGCTACATTTAAAGAGAATGTTAGTGACATTAGAAATTCAAAAGTTGTTGACGTAATTGATGAATTAAAGTCATTTGGTCTACAAGTAGATGTAATTGATCCCTTTGCTTCGTCAGAAGATTTGAAAAAGCACTATGGATTTTCATTAGTTGATAAAGAAGCTAATCATTATGATGCAATTCTAGTTGCAGTAAATCATGATGAATACGTTTCAAAAGAAGAATCTTATTTCAAAGGGTTAATGGATGATAAAGGATTTATATTTGACGTAAAAGGAAATTTGAAAAATAAGGTTGGAGATATAAAATATTTAAGCTTATAATGGAAAAGAAAAGCATTTTAATTACTGGTGGAGCTGGGTTTATTGGTTCTCATGTCGTTCGTTTATTTGTAAATAAATACCCTGACTATCAGATTGTAAATTTTGATAAACTGACCTATGCCGGGAATTTGGAAAACCTGAGAGATGTTGACCAAAAGCCCAATTATACTTTTGTGAAAGGAGATATTTTAGATGAAGCATTTGTGGAAGAGACATTTGTTAAGTATTCGATAACTTGTGTAATTCATTTAGCTGCAGAATCTCATGTAGACCGCTCTATCACGAATCCATTAGAGTTTATTCAGACAAATGTAATTGGGACGGCAAACCTGATGAATGTTGCAAGAAGATTTTGGGGAGATGATTTCTCTGATAAACTCTTCTATCATGTTTCAACAGATGAGGTGTATGGTTCTTTAGGTGAAACAGGCTATTTTACTGAAGATACGCCATATGATCCAAGAAGTCCATATTCTTCTTCTAAAGCAAGTTCAGATCACTTAGTACGAGCGTATCATCATACTTATGGTTTTCCAATGGTAATTTCTAATTGTTCAAACAATTATGGAGCGAATCAATTTCCGGAGAAATTAATTCCTCTATTCATAAATAACATTAAAGAGGAAAAACCACTGCCGGTCTATGGTAAAGGGGACAATGTTAGGGATTGGCTGTGGGTAAACGATCATGCAGACGCTATTGATGTGATTTTTCATGAAGGAAAAGAAGGAGAAACATACAATATTGGAGGTAATAATGAGTGGCAAAATATTCATCTAATTAAAGCTTTGTGTAAGATAATGGATGAGAAGCTTGGTCGTGAAGAAGGTGCTTCTGAGAAATTAATTGCATACGTACAAGATAGAAGTGGGCATGATCAACGTTACGCAATAGACGCTTCCAAATTGAAAAACGATTTGAATTGGTCACCATCAATAGAATTTGAAGAAGGTTTAGAAAATACTGTACAGTGGTATTTGGACAATAGTGAGTGGTTGGATAACGTCACATCAGGGGATTATAAGAAATATTATGATCAACAATACAACGCAAGATAAAAGTAATGTACACTACGGATTTTCATAAAAAAGACATTTCTAATACTTCCTTTTTAGTCACAGGGGGTGCCGGATTCATCGGATCAAACATAGTTAACTATTTATTGACCTTTGGCGCTAAAAAGGTTAGAGTAATAGACAACTTGTCAAATAGTTCTGGGGAGAATCTAGAACCATTTATGAGTAACCCAAACTTTGAGTTCGTTAATGGTGATATTAGCAATTATGAGAGTTGTTTGAAGGTAACCGAAGGCATCGACTTTGTTAGTAATCAAGCAGCGTTGGGCTCTGTGCCAAGATCATTAGCAAACCCAGTTGCGACTAATAATGCAAATGTAGTAGGATTTTTAAATATGATTACTGCAGCACGAAAGAACAAGGTAAAACGAATAGTATATGCTAGTTCGTCTTCAGTGTATGGTGATTCTCAGAAACTTCCAAAAATTGAATCTGAAATTGGAAGTCCACTTTCACCTTATGCCGTTAGTAAGTATACAAATGAGTTATACGCTAAAGTGTCTCATTTAAGTTATGGGCAAGAAATCATTGGATTAAGATATTTCAACATTTTTGGACCAAACCAAAGTCCAACTGGAGCATATGCTGCTGTAATTCCGCTTTTTATTGAATCTTTACTTAAAAATCAATCTCCTTTTATTAATGGAGATGGAAAGCAAAGTAGGGATTTTACATATGTAGAAAATGCGGTTCAAGCCAATGTCCGAGCGTTGTTTACAGAAAATAAAGAAGCATTAGGTGAGGTGTTTAATGTTGCAGTTGGAGAGAAGTTCTCTTTGGTAGATCTTTTTAATTCAATAAAAATCGGGACTGGGGCATCGGTTTCTGCAGTTCATAGAGAAGAAAGGGCCGGAGATGTAAAAAACTCATTAGCTGACATTTCCAAAGCAAATGAATTACTAGACTATCAGCCAAAAGTTCGCTTCCAAGATGGAATACAACGAACTATTGAGTGGTTTAAGGAAAAGCACAATTTATAATCTTTTAGAAACGATGAGTTGGTTTTCAAAACTATTTAAGAAAGAAGTTGCACTAGAACCTGCAAATTTAGATCTACTTAAAACAGATCTGCATTCTCATTTAATTCCCGCTATAGATGATGGCTCTAAAAGTTTAGAAGACTCAATTAACATGATACGTGCATTTAAAGAAATGGGGTATCAAAAGTTAATTACTACTCCTCACGTGATGAGTGATTTTTATAAAAACACTCCGGATATAATTTTGGGTGGATTGGAGAAGGTGAAAAAAGAATTAGAGCGCCAAAATATTGACATTCAGATTGAAGCAGCCGCTGAGTATTATCTAGATGAAACGCTTGAACCTCAAGTGAAAGGAGGAAAATTGTTAACATTTGGAAAAAACTATTTACTATTTGAGCTACCGTTCATGACCGAGCCTCCAAATTTAGCTTCATTTATTTTTGAGTTACAAACAAATGGATACATTCCAATTTTGGCTCACCCTGAACGATATGGTTTTTATTATAAAGAATTTGAGAAATACCGAGAACTTAAAGAAAAGGGAGTTCATCTTCAATTAAATATACTTTCGTTAGTAGGTCATTATGGCCCTGAGACGCAAAAGATTGCAGAACGTATGATCGATGAAGGGTTAATAACGTTTTTAGGTTCAGATTGCCACAATGTGATGCATCAAAAGGGTATAGAGTTCGCAAGAACAAAACCTTATTTTCATAAATTACTGGAGAGTGGGCTATTGAAAAATGCTGAGTTATAAAGTAGAGTTCTACATAATATTTACTTCACGCTCTAATCTTACTCCAAATTTATCTTTAACGGAAAGTAAGATCCTTTCTGAAAGATCATAGATTTCTAATCCAGATGCGCCGCCATAATTAACTAATACTAGTGCTTGTTTCTTATGTACTCCGTAATTTCCTTCAGTGTATCCTTTCCAACCTGTTTTTTCTATCAACCAACCTGCAGCTAACTTGTAATCACCTTTTGGCAATTTGTAGGCAGGCATGTCTCTAAATTGGTTTTTTAATTTTTCGAAAAATTCTTTGGTAACAACAGGGTTTTTGAAGAAACTTCCTGAATTTCCGATTTCTGATGGGTCAGGGAGTTTGCTATTTCGTATCGCAATTACTGCATCCGAAATAGCTTTGATTGTTAATGATTCTAGCTCAATCCCGTCATGTTCTAATTGACTTTTAATTGCACCGTATGAAACATTAAATTCAGATTTCTTCGAGAGTTTGAAATTTACGGAAGAAATAAAATATTGGTTTTTGTGGGTGGTTTTGAAAATGCTACTCCTATAATCAAAATTGCATTCCTCGTTTGAGAAAACTTGAACTTCACCTGTTGAAACACTTATAGTTTCTACTTCAGTAATTAGATCTTTAACTTCAACACCGTAAGCGCCAATGTTCTGCATTGGGCTTGCGCCAACATTTCCTGGAATTAGTGAAAGATTTTCTACCCCCGCATACCCTTTATCAATGCATTGTAAAACAAATTTGTGCCAATTCTCTCCTGCTCCTACTTTTAATACAATAAAATCTGCGTTCTCCTCTATTACTTCAAAACCTTTTAATTTATTCTGAATTACAATTCCTTCGAAGTCTTCAGTTAAAAGAAGGTTACTTCCACCGCCTAGAATAAAGAACTGTTTTTTCTCTAAATCTTGAGTTTGAAAAAAATGAATTGCTTCTTCTTTAGAGTTTAATATTTCAAATTCTTGTGCAAAAACCTCTATCCCAAAAGTGTTCAACTCTTTCAAATTTACATTATTTTCCATTTATTCTGTGCCTTTCTTATTAAATAATATATAGCCAAAGTGAACTAAAAAGCTCCATTGCTCTTGGGCTTCCTCATAGTAGTTTAAGCTTGCTGCTAATGGGCCTAAACGACTTTGATAAACCGCTGTAAATGTTCCAATAATGTCTCTGTTTACAATTTCTTGTGCAAATGAAGCTGAACCGTCTGTATTCTGAATGAGTTGTTCATAAGGTTGATATATATACGCTTCTACTCTCAGGTCAATTATATCACGGTAAGAATAGATTGCTTTAACTCCTGCACCAACATAAGATCTTGCGCGATATTGTCGTTGGAAAATTGTTTTATTCTCAGGGAGAGGAGCAAAGGAAGGCGAAGTCAAACTTGAAGCAGTAAAGTTTTGAAAAAGGGGTAGACTCGAAGCATTAGCTTCAAGAAATAGCCCTAAATGGATTGAACGTTTACGTAATAAATATTTATCCAATTTCAGGTAAGCTTCGTACCATTCTCTCTTCGCTCTTAAGTTAGACTTTATAAGAGTTGTCGAACCGGTTAAAGTATTTTCAATACCACTAACAGCACTTATTCGGACAATAACTTGAGATCCTTTTGTGGCATATTGTTTTCGATTCAAAGAGTTGCGGTCAAACTGAATATAAAATCTAGAACCGTCAAAGCTAGTCCTATCCGAAGTGTCTCCTCTTATGAAATTATCAGTTTGATAATATTCATAGTCTTGCCACAAGTAATTGTATCCGAATTCTAATTTTCCATTCGTAAATATTGGAACTCCAAAACTATTTCCCCAATAGCGTTCGGAATTTATAATGTAAGGAGGGTTGATGTCGTCAATAAATGTTGCACGCCCATTAAAATAATCGAAACGGTTTACGCTGAATTTAGTTTTGATACTGTCTCTTAT
>CAJXRL010000161.1 GCA_913059105.1 uncultured Flavobacteriales bacterium | reverse complement strand
ACGAGATTTCTGCCTGTCTCGTGGGCTCGGAGATGTGTATAAGAGACAGCCACAGCTGTTGGTCTAGGATTAGTGATTGTCTTTTTAATCTTTGTTTTTAACCGTCTCAGAGTTACCAAAAAACAAAAACAAGTCATTGAAGAACAGAAAGAAGTGGTGGAATTAGCGCATGAGGAACTTGAAGTAAAGAATCAAGAAATAATGGATTCTATTACTTATGCTAAAAGAATACAATCTGCTATTTTACCGCCAGCCAAATTGGTTAAAAAATATCTTAAAGAATCTTTCATATTATACAAACCTAAAGATGTGGTTGCTGGTGATTTCTACTGGATGGAATATAGAGATAATAAAGTGATGTTTGCAGCGGCTGACTGTACTGGTCACGGAGTTCCTGGAGCAATGGTAAGTGTGATTTGTAACAATGGATTAAACAGAGCAGTGAGAGAATATGGCTTAACAGATCCAGGCAAAATATTAGATAAAACAAGGGAGATTGTAATTCAAGAGTTTGAAAAATCTGAAGAAGAGGTTAAAGACGGAATGGATATCGCATTATGCAGTTTAGAGGGAAACATACTAACATATGCTGGTGCCCATAATCCATTATGGATAATAAGAAAGGGAGAAATCATAGAAACGAAGGCTAACAAACAACCCATTGGACAATTCGATAATAAACAAGCATACACAAGCCATCGTTTTGAATTAGAAATAGGTGATAGTTTGTATCTGTTTTCAGATGGTTATGTCGATCAGTTTGGTGGAGAAAAAGGAAAGAAACTAAAATCAAGAGCCTTTAGAGAATTGCTATTAAGTGTTCAAGATAAATCAATGGAAGAACAGAAAATTATCATTGATGAATTCTTTGAAACCTGGAAGGGTTCTTTGGAGCAGATTGATGATGTGTGCGTGATTGGGGTTAGAGTTTAATCATAACTTTATCTGCACCAATACTTTGCAATCCTGTTAACTGAAGAAGGCGAAAGCATCTTTACAATTCAACGAACTTGGGTCACAAGAGTTTTCATTCTACGTTCAGATACACCAAGGCTGCTAAAACAGAGTTAAAATCATGTGTTAATCCGTTAGATAAAGTCTATATGGATCATTCTAGTTAACATAAGAAATGCAGTTAAGGAAAAGCCATGCCTGCGGGGCCACGAAAGAAATGCCCTTCGACAATTGCTCAGGACCAGCTACGGCGAAGCAAGGTTAGCTGTGAAACGGAACAAAGCAATCTGTTGATGGGAAACGATGAACAGATTGCCACGCTTCACTGCATTACGCTGATTGTCTTTGATTCGTATGTGATCGGTTGAAAACAGAGTCTAAAATAGAGCGAGAGCGAATGTTTTGTAATGGAGTTCATGAACCCCAAAGAAAGTTTGCCTGCGGCTGACTTTCTTTGTTCGTTTGGCTCACCTAATCGTGACCAACAAAGTTTGCGAGCACAATTAAAAACAAAGTGGATGTTAGCCAATTTATGGCGTAGTAGAATTTAATTTCATTTTAAAAAAGGGCCTGCACTGAGTATTTCGACTATCGCTCACTATAAACTTTAGTCGAAGTGAGGGATTCTTTATTTCTCTTTCTCTTAAGTTTTGGGGCTGGACGACACCGAGGTACGAGGTGCATGAATACCCGTAAAAATAACATGTATGAATCAACACATTTTTGATGGAGTACAGCGGAAACCAAAGAAGTTCACAAGTTCCGAAAACAATAAAATGAGATTTGTAAAAGTGTAGGGAGTGAGGAGGAAATAATTCTTAAATATCTCACCTTACGGTCATCAATGAGTATAATAGCTGTGAACTTTAGGCTTTCACATAAAATACAACTTGCCTATAAAAATGATTCAAAGAAATATTATTCTAGGGTGCAAAGCTCATTGAAAGATACTTCACATAAAATTGAACCTAACGTTAATATATTGTTTGACGCCGCCTTTTATTTATTGATTCTTCTGGTTAAATAAATAGTGTCTTGTTCTGCACCAATCAACCACCTTCCATTCTCCGAAGAATTCTGGTCAAAAACCGAATTTATTATCAAAATACTAAACAAATATTCGAAGTTTATGGTGCAATTTATAAGCTTACTAGCATGAAATATGTATTTATATATCTAACGTCAAGTATTGTTCTTCTTGGTTTGATCTCAGCCCATTTAGTAAAAGCAACCACTGTAGAAAACCCATGCATTGTGGAATTTGATTCTATTGTTAACAGCGCACTCCATTATGAAATGTACAGTAAACAGTGTGTTTTATTAGAGGATGGCTTTTGGGAAAATGGGAGAAATGTTGGTCCATATAAGCGTTTCCATCAGAATGGCCAATTAGCTGAGGAATTAGAATTTGACAAAGAAGGAAAAAGAATTGGACTGCAAAAGTATTTCCATAAAAATGGTCAAGCCAGCTTAATTGGGCTTTGGTCAGGTGGTAAGGTTGACGGTTACTTGGTGCGATATCATGAAAAAGGCCATGTTACTGAACTGAATTTATTTGATAACGGAACACTTTGTAATAATTAAAAACTATGCTAAGAGGCTTGATTATTGAAGGTAGTGAAATGGCAAATAGTATTTTAGGCCATTTGTGTGAAAAATTTAATGGTGTAGAAATTTTAGGAAACTATTCAAATGGTTTTAACGCCATAAAAAACATCCATACAGCAAAGTTAGATTTTGTGCTACTAGACATTGAAACACCAAATTCCAATGGGATTGATTTTGAAAAATGTGCAAGAGACTTACCCTCCATAATATTTACAACATCCCGCCCAAATTGTGCATCAAATGCGATGCAATTACGGTCAATCGACTCCATAAGTGAGCCCTTAAGCATTCAACATTTACTTGGGGCATTCAAGAATATGAATTCGAACGATAAAAAGGAAAGTATTTCCATCAATTTTAAAAATCAAGAACTTCAAAAAGAAATAAGCGCATTAAAGCAAAATGAAGGCATCGTACTCAACGTAGATGGGCATAAAAATTTAGAACTTAACATAGGCGAAGAGAAGGTAAAGGTTTCATTCCCTTCATCTACTGTGCATCGAGAAGAAAAGGAGCAAAATTTTGAATGGCTAGCTTGGAAAAATGCAGATGAGACATGGTAAATATGTCAGATCTCACTTTCTATAATTTTATGATTTAGAGAGCGTTAATTTGCACTAATAGTTACTTGGCTGCCGAAATAGTCTGTTCGGTTTTTGGAGTAATCAGGCAAGAAAAAGAACAGAAATAGTAGCTCATATTCCAATTTGTTAGAACATTTAATCAAAATGAATACAGTAAATTCCAAAATAGTTTGAAAATTACTACAACCTTCCTACTTACTTAATTGTAAGGATTAAAATTGTTTTATCTATCCTCCAATTTATACCTTGAAAAAACATTCTAATAATCGAAAATTTCCAAAATAGTTTGAAAATAACTGAAACATTTTCTATTTTGATAAAATGTGTTTTATCCTCGACTTTACTTTCAGCCTATATCTTTAGTTATGCTCAAGGCTCAGGAAATGCCTTAGATTTTGATGGCTCGAACGACAGAGTGCTAATAAGTGATGATGCCGTATTGGATATACAAGAAGCGATAACCATTGAGTTTTGGTTTCTGTTAGAAGGGAATGGATCGACAAATAATTCTCCTAGAGTCGTGAGTAAGGGTCAAACAAGCAATTCTAATGGAGCCTATGGTGTTTTTGTTAAAGATGTTACTGATCCAGTTACAGTTGCTTTCCGATTTATTGATGCAGGTGGAACTAATCGAACTACTCGTTCAAATTCTGTTCCCAATTATGATGATGGAGAATGGCATCATGTTGCAGGCACCTATTCCAATAGCGAAGACCTTGCAGTGCTTTATGTTGACGGTGTAGTTGAAGCTACGTCAACTATTACAGGTAATACCCTCATTCGAACAACAGCTGATGATTTAACTTTGGGGGCTGGTGTTAATAATCGTTTTTTTAACGGTAAGGTTGATGATGTTAGAATCTGGAATGTTTCCCGGTCAAAACAAGAAATTAGAGAATTTATGTGTAGCAAGTTAGCCGGAACTGAAACTGGTCTTGTGGGTTATTGGAATTTCGATAATGCATCTACTGGTGCAGGAAATGTTGAAGACCTGACTTCAAATAATCTCGATGGCACAATGACCAATATGAATGCGGCTGACATTTTAACTTCAGGAGCTCCAATTGGTGACGAAAGTATTCACTCTTACCCGCAGGATTGGAGTGGCAATTGTTTGGAGTTTGATGGCACTAACGACTATGTAGATATTGGAGATGTATTAATTGATGGAACAAGTGCAGTTACTATTGAAGCATGGATTTTTCCTACTTCTTTTCCTTCAAATGGCTCGCCTAGTGGACATAATAGTAACGAAGGTGGTATCATTCATAAAAATGGAGGCTCTGATGATAATATTGGATTAACTGTTTCTACAAGCGGCCTAGCTTTTTATGTCGATAATGGCTCGAATAATACCGTAGTGGGAGCTTTGCCTGCTATTCGTACTTGGACGCATGTTGCTGCAACTTATGATGGTACTGATTTAGTTATCTATCAAAATGGTGTTTTAGATGTTACTAAATCTTCTGTTGGATCAGGTAATTTTGTAAATAATACCAATAGTTTACGCATAGGTGGAGCTCATGTTGGTGGTGGAAATCCGTTCTATTTTACTGGTCGAATTGATGAAGTAAGAGTTTGGAATTATGCCAGAACTGCTGATGAAATTACCAACGATATGTGCAGGCCTTTAGAAGGAAACGAAACAGGTCTAACTGGATATTGGAGATTTGATGAATTAACAGGTTCCTCAACAGCAAGTGATGCTGTTGGAAGTAATGATGGTACGTTGACAAATATGAATGTTTCAGCCGATTGGGTAGACGCTGCACATAGCTGCAGTTTAACCGGTTTTGAATTATACATGGAATCTCCTGATAATGATTCGTTAAGAATTAGTTCTATTTCAGGTTCACCGGATGGTGTCCACATCTATTATGTAAATACAGCTCCCAATACTTTAACAGGAACTTTAGGAGTTGGTTCAAACGATATTTATTATGGTGTTTGGAGTGCTAATGGAACGTCTCCCACTTATACGGCAACTTATTATTACAATGAAAATGATGCATGGCAAAATCCTGAAAATGTACTTTCAGAAAATGACCTTTTGCTTTATGCTCGAGATGATAATTCTGGATTGACTTGGGTGGATCAGACTGCCGCACAAAATCTCACAGAAAATACACTTACTGAGGCATCAAAAAGTAATGCTGAGTTTATTTTAGGAATTTCAAATCTTGCTTTACCCATTGAATTGATCTCTTTTAATGCTATTGCAGAAAATGAATATGTGAAATTAATATGGTCAACAACTTCTGAAATTAACAACAATTATTTTACAATTGAAAAAACTGTTGATGGAAAAAATTGGACTGAAGTAGCAAAAGTTGATGGTGCAGGAAACAGTTATGTTAAATTAGATTATCAGGCCTTAGACCCTAGTCCTTTTGATGGGGTTTCTTATTATCGATTAAAACAAAATGACTTCGATGGTCAATTTTCTTACTCCGAAAATGTAATAGTTAAGTATATGGAGCATCAATTGTTCTCCTTATTTCCTAACCCAACCGATGGGTATATTGAAGTAAACTCAGATTTTTTGTTGCCGAGCGAAATACAAGTTTTCAATTCTTTAGGACAAAACATTTCTAAATTGATAAGAACACTTAATCAATCTTCCAATAACATTCTATTGGATTTAAAGCATGTTCCTGCTGGAATGTATTACTTATACATTCAGAATAAGAGCTATAAAGTGGTAAAGCGTTAAAACTTTTAATACGCTTCACCGCTCAGCTGATTGGCTTAAACCAATTGTTGAGTATCATCCCTTAGGGTATTCCTTAATAGAAAATAAGTTTCTAAGAATAAGTCAATAGCGCTATTTACTCTCGGCGGTATAATTTGCTATGGAGTTAGTGAACCTCCTATAGTCGCTTGCTCCGATTAGCGAAATGAGCAGTCCAAACGAAGCGCAGACGATAGTCAAATTCATGAGGTAAAATAAACAGGAATGGACCTAATGGAGACGTAATGCCAATTATAAGACACAGAAGGTTGGCAAACACAAATAAAAAGGATACATATAGGAAGCCAATACTCTTTTGCAGCGCAGCGGAGAAACGAACAGAGCGTTACTTTTTAAGAGTTCAAACGGTTTAAAAGGAAAAACCCTTGCTTCGGAAAGGAA
>CAJXRL010000160.1 GCA_913059105.1 uncultured Flavobacteriales bacterium | reverse complement strand
AGATTTCTGCCTGTCTCGTGGGCTCGGAGATGTGTATAAGAGACAGGTATATATTAGGGACTTGTCATACTTTGTTCCTCAGTTTTTAGGAATTGAAAATGAAGTTTTTATTGATGGAAAAGTGGAAGGGACAGTGGCAAATTTGAGAGCAAACGATCTTCAACTTAAGATAAATGGAGGAACGATTTTGAAAGGAGATTTTAGTTTTAGAGGCCTTCCTGATATAGATAATACCTTTATTTATACTGAGCTAAGTGAACTTAAAACATCTGCTTATGCATTGCGTAGCATTCCAGTTCCTCCATTTAAGGAAAAGAATAATCTATATATACCCGCATCGTTTAATAAACTGGGGCAAATTAGGTTTCAAGGTAATTTTACAGGTTATATATCAGATTTTGTTGCTTTTGGGTCTTTTTCTACAGCACTTGGTAGTATTCAAACAGATGTTTTATTGAAGCAAAATGCCAATGAGCAATATGAGTACAGTGGAAAGCTAAGTTCTATAGAATTTGAGTTAGGTCAATTAATAGATGAAGAAAAACTAGGAAGTACTGGTTTAAATGTGTCACTGCAAGGAATTGGGTTTACAAAGGAAGATGCAGACTTTAAAGCTAATGGAGTTGTGGATTTTATAGAGTATAGCAATTATCGATATGAAAACATAAAACTGAATGGTTCTTTTAGAAAAGAACAGTTTACTGGTCAGTTTGATGTGATGGATGAAAATATTGTTGCAAATTTTAACGGTAGAATTGATTTAAATTCTAGAAAACCGGTTTCAAAATTCAAACTAAATGTTTCAAAAGCTAAATTGGCGGTATTGAATTTGTTCAATCAAAAAGACAGCCTTACAGAGCTTTCTTTTCAATCAGAAATTGACTTGAAAGGAGCTGATATCGACGATATCTCAGGTTCTTCAATCGTTAAAAACTTAAAATATCGAGATCGAAAATTAAATCACAATGTCGATCAATTTAGTTTAAATGCTGGTAAGAAAGACGGTAAACGGAAAATTCAATTAGAGTCTAGTTTCGTCGATGCCAAAATGGAAGGGGAGTATAAAATTGTTGACTTACCTGAAGTATTTGAAAACATTTACTATCACTTTTTTGATTCTACAATTATTACTTCTAAAGCGAATCCTCAGGTTTTTGATTTCACAGCACAATTTAAAAATACAAAGCCTGTTACAGAAGTGCTAATGCCAGATTTGTCTATTGCAGAGGGGTCGATGATTAAGTTGTACTTCTCGACAATTGACAGCATTTTAGAAGTAGAGACCAAGGGAAGTGAACTAATATATAAAAACAATCGCATTCAAGCTTTTGATTTAAAATTGAATGCGATTAAAGATTCTTTGCAAATTGACTTAGGTGCAGCGAATCTAAAACTTGTAGACCTTGAAAGTATGCAAGGGGTAAAGCTAATTTTAACTTTGAATAATCACCTGAATAGTAATATCATATCTATTGATTCTTGGGGCACTAAGATTGCTAATATTGATTTAGAGATATCAAATCAATTGTATAATCCGCTCCAAATGGATTTGGCTTTTATCAATTCTACGTTTGAAGTGGATGATGCACTTTGGAAAATTGATAACGATAATAAAATTCTGTTGGATAGTGGAAGATTAAATATTAGTAATCTGGGAGTTGGTAATGATTTGCAGAAATTAAAGATTTATGGTAAGGCATCTGAATTAATTGAAGATACAATGAACATAGACCTAAAAGAAATTGACCTGAAGTTTGTTAGTTCTTTATTGCCTGAAAATAGCATAGCACTCGAAGGAGTGGCAAATGGAACTGCTTCGTTAATTTCTATTTATAAAGATTTGTCTTTTACTACTGACTTAAAGTTGGATAGCCTCTTTATTAATGAGGTTGAAATTGGAGAGTCGAATTTAAAAAGTATTTGGGATTCAGAACTTAAAGCATTATTAGTAGATGGCAATTTAGGTAACTCGGAATCAGATATACTTCGGGTGACCGGAAGTGTGTTTCCATTAAAGAAGGAAAATAGTTTGGACTTAACTATAGATTTCAATCAATTTCCTTTAGAGTTAATTCGGCCGTATTTAGTTGATTACTTAACGGATATTGAGGGGGTCTTGAACGGGAAGGTTGCAGTTGACGGTGAAGCTGAAGCGCCTCAATTGAAAGGGGTTTTAGGCTTGAATAAGTCCAAATTCCATATCAATTACTTAAATACAAATTATAGCATTGATGATCAAATAATAATTGAACCGGACTTTATAGGTTTCAACCTAATCGAAGTTAAGGATAGTGAAGGAAGCCCTGCTATAGCTACAGGAACTGTTTTTCATGAAAATTACAGCAATTTTAACTATGATATTGGTCTTGAGTTTACGAATTTTTTGAGTTTGAATACTACTGCAAAGGATAATGAACTATTCTATGGTAAAGGGTATGCTTCTGGAGCAGCAAACATTTCTGGTTACTCAGACAAATTGATACTTGAATTGGATTTGAAAACTGAAAAAGGAACAGATTTTAAAATACCGTTGGAAGAGGGTGTAGATGTTTCAAATTCAGATTTTTTGGTTTTTACGAATAGTCCGGATTATAATGAAGAAAAAGCGGAAGAAGTGGACTTAAGTGGAATTGAATTGAATTTTGATTTAGAGATTACACCTGATGCTAAATTGCAAATTATTTTTGATGAGCAAGTTGGTGATATTATTAAAGCTCGGGGGCAAGGAGACTTAAACATGATTATTAACACCATAGGCGATCTTAATATTTTTGGGCAGTATTTAGTAGAAAAAGGAGATTATCTTTTTACGTTGCAAAACGTTCTGAATAAGCGCTTTGAAATATCCAAAGGAAGCAGCATGTATTGGGACGGAGATCCTTACCAGGCTGTAATGAACATGCAAGCCATATACAAGTTGAGAGCACCACTCTATGATTTGTTTCCTAGTGATTCCTCAGACGAATACAAACGAAGAACTCCAGTAGAGTTAGCATTGAAACTCAACGGTAACTTAATGAGTCCAAGTATAAGTTTTGATATCTCGCTTCCAGAGGCTTCGGAACAAACAAAGCGGGAGTTGGAATCGGTATTGTACGTAAATAATAACGATGTTAATTCTCAGGAAATGAATCAGCAAGTATTTGGTCTTTTGGTTTTGAATCGATTTCTTCCTTCTTCTTCCTCTGGAGCAACAGATGGAGGATACAATGCAGGTGCACAGAGTTTAAATAATGGATATGAATTTGTTTCAAATCAATTAAGTAATTGGGCTTCTAGGTTGAGTGATAAATTCGATGTTGGATTGAAATATCAACCTGCTGATGAATTAAATAGCGACCAATTTGATGTTTCTGTGTCTACTCAACTTTTTAAAGATCGATTAACTTTTGATGGAAATGTAGGTTACACTGGTGATAACCCCGATTTACAGAACCAGAATTCAGGTTTTGTTGGAGAATTCACTGCCATTTATAAGTTAAAAGATGGCAGGTATCGAGTAAAGGGTTTCAATCGTTCAGTAACCAATAGCTTGCTGCAATTGAATAGTCCATATACACAAGGAATTGGGTTCTTTTATCGAGAAGATTTTGACACAATAGGCGAACTTTGGAGAAAATATTTTGACAAAAAGTAGATTTGAAATACAGGATATTGGAGTGGTCATACCGACATATAATGAAGCTCTTTATTTACCGGAGTTATTGGCTGATTTAAATAGAATTGGTTTTGTAAAGGTTTGTATTGTTGATGCAGGAAGTACAGATAAAACAGCGGTAATAGCGGAAAATCATGGGATCGTTAATTATTCTTCAGAAAAGAAAAATAGAGCTTTTCAATTGAATTTAGGAGCGAAACAATTGCAAGCTAAATTCTATTTATTCATTCATGCTGATGTTCGCTTTACTGATTTGAATGAAGAGTTTATTTTAGGGACAATTAATTCAAATTCCTTTACTTTCGGAAATTTCAAACTGCGTTTCGATAGTTCACATTGGTTTTTAAAATTGAACGAGAAGTTTAGCCATTTTAAGTTAGGGGCTTTTCAGTTCGGCGATCAAGGCTTGTTAATAAAGAGTGATGTTTTTGAGTTAGCAAACGGTTATAACGAAAACCTTCTCTTTATGGAAGGAAATGACATTATTAGACGCTTACGCCAAAATTTCACCTTCATCAAAATGAATCAAAAACTTATAGTTTCTGCACGGAAATATGAAGCCATTGGTGTTTATAGCCTGCAGTTTAGTTATTTTCTTATTTACTTTTTAACTCGATTGGGAATTCCTCAAAATAAGGTTAAACAACGATTTAAGAAAGTATTTGGTCTGGGCTAAATTTTTTAAATAGTGCCTTTTAGCTTCTTAGCCACTTCTAAACTTTTTGAATTATGTTTTTCTAACCTTTTAAAGGAAACTAACTCACCACCAAAACCCCTAAAGTACTTTTCAACTGCTTCAATGCTGCTTCCTTCAAAATTGAATTGCTTAATTCCGAGTTGTTTAAAATACAATAATGCATTCCAAGTAAGTAAACTCATAGCGCCGGAATTTTTAAATTCTTTAGCATTTCCTCCAAGTAAATAGTAAGCACTTTTTTCATCAGAAATACAAAGTAATACGGCATGAATGTTTTTTCCTTCAGTAGCTTTCCAAACTTTGCCACAGTTGTGTTTTTCAACATAGGCAATCATTCGTTCGAAGTAAGATATTTCTATCTTGTTTTCAATAGATTGTTGAAGAGTACCTTGTAGAAGCAAAGCGTCGTTCGTTTCAGAAATTTCGATTGTTTTCTCTGCTTTTTTAATCTGCTTTCGATTGTTTTCTCTCAATCCAGAACGAAGTTCTTTTTCCTCTTGTTCAAGAGAAAGCAAATAAGTGTAACGATTCGTTTCATTAAATCCACTCCATTGAAAAGGCAATGCATTTTTGAACTGGAGGTGAAAGTTTTGAGAATATTCAGAAAAGGAGGGTAGTTGATCTATTAATTCTCCATAAGCACGATGTTCAAAGGCAATTCGAGTGGTTGTTTTTTGTCCCTTAGGGTAAATTATAAACGGTCCACTATATGGTGTGAAATGAGGATTACTTATTAAATTCCATGGGCCTTTCTTTCGGATATAATAAGGCATTATGGCATAAGTATCTTCTCCGTTATTAAGAATTGCTACTTCCCAATTTTCAACGACTACTTCATTCCACCAAGCAAATTGTAATGAAAAAGGTAATTTATCTGCATGTTTATCAGAAAAGTCCTTAAATAATTGTTTTGATTTCAATTTCTCCATTTATTCTTGGTCCAAAGTAACAAATCTTTACTTTCTTTGCGACATAAACGAAATATTATGTGGCAACGTATTCAAACGCTCTTTCTTTTTATTGCTTTAGTATTAAATATTGCAATTTTTTGGCTCGACTTGGCTAATGTTTCTTTAGATGGTGTGTTACATTCTTTTAATCTTTATAAATTGCAAGTTGCAGATACGGGAGAAGTATTGTACTCAACTATTGTTTTAGCAATTCTATGCTCCATTTGCTTAACGCTTTGCGGAGTTACGTTAGTGATGTTTAAAAGGCGACAAGTTCAAATAAAATTAGCGAAGTTGTTGCTTTTGGTTCAAGTAGGTTTTTTGGTAGCCATCTTCTTTATTGTGGATGGTGCTGTAACTGGCTTAACAGAAGTTAATGCCGCGACGGTTGAATATTATATCGGATCTTATTTAGCATTGATTCCGTTAATATTTATTTTCTTGGCGATAAAGTCTATTAAAAAAGACGAAGCCTTAGTTAGAGCGGCTGATCGAATTCGTTAAACTCTTTTCTCCAATTCAATTACTTCTAAATTTTCAATCTTTCCTGCATTTAATTCAAAACGCATCAACGTAAGCATTTGATGAAATCCTTCTTTTCCTGCGGCACCAGGATTTAAATGAAGCAAGTTCAACTTCTTGTCAGGCATAGCTTTTAAAATGTGTGAATGGCCGCAAATGAATAGTTTGGGAGGGTTTCGATGAATCTCTTCATAGATTCTTCGTTCATACCGACTAGGATAACCACCTATGTGTGTGATCCAAACATCTACACCTTCACAAATGAATCTTTGATTTTTAGGATGAACTCGTTTTATTTCAGCACCATCAATATTGCCAGAAACAGCTCGCAACGGTTTTAATTCAGCTAATTCGTCGGCTAAGCTCAGTGTGCCAATATCGCCTGCATGCCAAATTTCATCTACATTTTCAAAGTGATGTTTTACTCTGGAATGTAAATAAGAATGAGTATCTGAAATAAGTCCAATTTTTTTCACACTGCAAACT
>CAJXRL010000159.1 GCA_913059105.1 uncultured Flavobacteriales bacterium | reverse complement strand
CTACACAGAGTAGATCGTCGGCAGCGTCAGATGTGTATAAGAGACAGGTAATATACTCTTTGATGAAACCTTTCCTTTTTTACCGTAGTATCTGATTGTGAGAATATCAAAGTATTAAAAAAAAGAATACCTAAGAAAGTTAACAATGATTTTTTTATCATGAGGCTCATTTTATTTCTAAGCTATTATTTGCGCTTATTCTTCTTTAAAGTAAATGGAATCTTAGTTGAACAAATTTAACTACGATTTCAAAAATAAAGATTAAGATTCATCAACTTTCTTAAAAATTACAATTGCATTATGCCCTCCAAAACCAAAAGTGCTGCTCATAGCTAAATCGACTTTAGCTTTTACCGCTTTTTGAGTTACAATATTAAAGCCTTTAGGAATAGCCGGGTCAATAATAGTTGTGTTTATAGTGGGTGGAATAATGCCTTCTTGAATCGCTTTGATACTAAGTATGCCTTCAATCGCTCCTGCTGCTCCCAATAAATGACCCGTCATTGATTTAGTAGCAGAAATTTTCAATTTCTCAGGCTGCTCACCAAACACTTTTTTAATGGCCATAATCTCACTTAAATCTCCTGTTGGCGTAGATGTTGCATGCGCATTTAAATAGTCAATCTCGTTTGGAGATACTCCGGCCTCTTCCATCGCCAATTCCATTGCTTTTGCTGCACCCAAACCGTCAGGATGGGTTGCTGAAATATGATAGGCATCCGCTGTCATTGAAGCACCAACGATCTCAGCATAGATCTTTGCTCCTCTCTTTTTGGCATGTTCATATTCTTCAACAATTAGCGCTCCCGCCCCTTCTCCTATAACAAAACCTTTGCGTTCTGCATCAAATGGCTTAGACGCAGCTGTTGGATTATCATTATCGGTCGACATGGCCCTCATAGCATTAAACCCACCAATAGATGCTTCGGTAATGGGCGCTTCGGAACCTCCGGTAACAAAAACCTTGGCCTTGCCCAATCTTATATAATTGAATGCATCCATTATGGCCGAGTTCGAAGTGGCGCAGGCCGAAACGGTGGTATAGTTGATACCCATTAAGCCAAATTTAATTGAAATCATTCCCGATGCCATATTTGCAATAAGCTTGGGAACAAAAAAGGGGCTAAAATGAGGTTTAGAATCGTTAACTATATACTCTTTCACTTCCTTTTCAAAGGTATCCATACCTCCTTGCCCTGAACCCCAAATTACTCCTATATCAAACGGTGAAATGGAGTCCAATTGAAGACCGCTATCCTTCATCGCTTCTGAGGCTGCATACAAGGCATATTGGGTAAACAAATCGCTTCGTCTTATTTCATTTCGATCCAAATACTTTTCTGGCTCAAAACCTTTTACCTCACTGGCAAATTTTGTTTTAAAATGAGTGGTATCAAATCGTGTAATAGCCGCGGCACCACTTTTACCTTCTTTGGCATTATTCCAAAATTCATCTACTGAATTCCCTAAGGGTGTGATTGCACCCATTCCTGTTATAACTACTCTTTTCATTCCTATTCGTTTGACTTATTTCTTGAATTAATTTAACATTGAGTTGAACCCTTAATTATTGCAACACAAAAAACTTAGCTATTGGGCAAAATGACCCCTCTTACTTCTCAGTTACCTTTCTTTTCCGTCAGATTTATTACCTAACTAGTGATTGCTTCTTCAAATCGAACACAGATGTGAATCCAAACAGATCTACTCAGCCTAAAAATGCTAGTAAAAAAGGATAAAACAAGTGTCCCGACAATAATCAAATGAGACTGAAAGGACAATTCAGGATTAAAAACTGCTGCCCCAACCAAAGTACCTACCACAATAGCCACCTGAAAGGCATAACTGATGTACATAGCTCCCATATAAAATCCAGGTTCAAGATTAAAATCTTGCCCACAATTGTCGCATTTATCATTCATCTTATGGAACGATTTCAAATTGAATAAACTTGAGGAAAATAATTTCCCTTTTCTGCATTTAGGACAATTTTGCTTAATAATACTAGTCACAATATTTTCTTTCATCGTTCGCGGTTAATCGTTTATACTTTATTTAATTATCTGTTACTAATGGAAGTAATTCCTCAACATATTCAATAGAATAATGAATCGGGCTGTTCTTTTTTAACATCGCACTTACTCCACAATACTTCACTTGAGAAAGATCAATTGCCTTTTTTACTTTGTCCTGGTCTAAGCCTTTTCCAAAAATTCGATAGATCAGTCTTATTTCCGAATACACTTTAGGATGTTCGTCTGTTAAGTCTGCAGCAATATCCATTTCAATTCCTGTAAAAGGAACTCGCATTTTCTTCAAAAGGGATACTACATCCATTCCGGTGCAACCGGCCAATGATGCTAGTAGCATTTTTTTGGGGCTTGGACCACTGTCATCTCCCATTTCTCCACCGGTATCAATTCTTACTGTATGATTGTCTATTTGACTATCGAAAGCCATTTTTTCTTTCCAAATTGTTTTTACTTCGTGTATCATTATATATTTTTTAATTTATTCTTTAGTTCTATTATTTCCGTCTCCAATTCTGCTATATAATCTTTTTGAGGTAAAAAAGCTTCGTTTATTTCCTCTACAGTATATCGTGGAGTAATGTGTTGTGGGCAATTCCAATCGTACGCTTCAATGTGGAATACCATCATTCGTTCTGGTCGAAATTTATAATCATCTAAATTCAACTGTTTGTATAATTCAGGATTGTCCTTAAGTTCAATAACTTCCGCTTTGGCAAAAATTTTAAGTCTAGTTTTAGAAGGATAATCTATCATGATAAGTGATACATTATTATTGGTAGCCATATTGCCAACTGATACATATTGCTTGTTTCCTATAAAATCAATAAATCCCAAACGTTTTGAATCCAATACTTTCAGAAACCCTTTAGGTCCGCCACGATGCTGTATATAAGGAAACTCCTTAACTCCTATTGAAGCTAGATAAAAGCTGTTCTGGTTTTCAATAAATGACTTCTCATTATTCGTCAGTCCGTCAATTACGCTAAATTTCTCCATACGGTCATAACCATTGCGACTTCCATGTTGTTCCTGTAGTTTTTTTACTGCATCAGTAAATGCTATTTCTGCAAAATTTTTCGCCATTATTTTAATTATTAAGGAGTTTATATCTTCATCAATTTGTTAAAATAAAGGAAACTCTGCAGCTCCCTTTATTACTATTCTACTTTTTCAAAAGTTCTTTATAATCAGATTGAATTAAAAAGATAAAACGGGCCACATGCATTCCTATGTAAAAACACATATAGCTCGTTTTTGAATACTTTATTTGATCTTATTTTTCTTTAGGAAATTCTGAATGTAATTAGCTACTTCATCGCCTTTTTCTTCCAAAGCAAAATGTCCTGTGTTTAATAAGTGAAATTCTAAATTCTGTAAATCCCTTTTGTATGGGTGAGCGCCATCTGCCGGGAAGATATAGTCATTCTTTCCCCAAACAATTAAGGTTGGTGGCTGATGATCTCTAAAATATTGTTGCCATTCCGGATATAAAGGCACGTTAGTTCTATAACTATAGAACATTGCTAACTGTATCTTATTGTTTTCTGGTCTTGTAAGATGTTGTAAATCTATGTTCCAGTTGTCAGGACTTATTTTTAAAGAGTCTTGTACACCATGAGTATATTGCCATTTCAAACCTGCTGGAGAATGAAATCCTTCCAGAGGCTTCCCATTTTCAAGCGTATATTCATTCCAGTATTTTTTAATCGGGATCCAGAAATCTTTCAGACCTTCATCATATGCATTACCATTCTGTACAATCAAAGTTTCCACTCTATCGGGATATTTAGCAGCTATTCTAAAACCAATTGGTGCACCATAATCCATTAAATAAATACTGTATTTTTTTACTTCCTTCTTCTCTAAAAACCCCTCAACAATTAATGCCATATTATCAAAAGTGTAATCAAACTCACTCATTGGAGGTTGCTCACTGTTTCCAAAACCTGGATAATCTGGAGCCAACAAATGGTATTCATCAGATAACTCATCCATTAGATTTCTAAACATATGAGATGAAGTAGGATAACCATGTAACAATAGAATAGTTGGAGCGTCAATTGGCCCTGCCTCTCTATAGAAAATTTCCACTCCATTTACTTCCATTGTTTTATGAAGTACTTGATTTTTTTGAGCCATTAATTCTGATCCAAATGATCCGATTAATATGGCCAGAATTAATAAGGTTGTTTTAAAGTTAATTGCAGTTGTTTTCATAATTTCTAATTTTAATTTGTTTGATTATTTGTTGTTTTATTGTTTGTACTTATTTAATGTTTGTATTTTCTATGGCTTTCTAATATGGGGACATCGTTTGCACTCATGTCTCGAATTTCCATGATGCCCTCAGCGTCAAACTGCCAATGCTCGTTGCCATGTGTTCTATACCACTGACCTGTATCTGCATTTCTCCACTCATACTCGAAACGAACAGAAATTTTATTATCTGTGTACGCCCAGAGTTCTTTCATCAGTTTATAGTCTAGCTCTCTCTCCCATTTTTCTTTGAGAAAATCTTTGACCGCGGTTCTACCAACAAAAAAATTATCTCGGTTTCTCCATTTTGTTTTTTCTGTATAGGCCATGGCCACCCGTTCAGGATCTTTTGAATTCCATCCATCTTCGGCTGCTTGAACTTTCGCTTTTGCTGTTTCTAAGGTGAATGGTGGTATTAATTTATTTTTCATGATTTCTATTATTTATTCCACCAATTCCTATGGTGCGTCAGCTAAATCTGCCCAAGCAATTGCCTGGGCAGATTCTTTTATTTATTCAATGGTGAATCGGCAATGGCCTTTTTAAGATCAGCTGTTTTGTAAACGTGGCTAGAAATCATTCTATAGTTTGTTTGGGCAGCTTGATTTCCATCCAATCCTGGAATAATAGCAGAAGCTGTAGCATCGCCAACAACGGCAACTTCAAATCCATCTTCTATCAGTTCTCTCATATGAGCTTCAACACAAAGGTTTCCTGACATTCCAGCTAAAATCACTTTGTCAATTTTTTGCTTTCTCAACTGAAGACTTAAGTCATTTTGTTCTGGTCCGAAAATTTTATGAGGACTAGAAACCGTTACATAATCTTGGTCAATGTATTTTTTATATTGTTGTAACCAGTCGGCTCCAGATCCTTCAAAGCCTTCCTTGTTCAATTGATCACCACGATCAAACATGTGGATATCATGCATCAGTTTTTCTAAAGAACCTTCAAATTGCCATTTGTGATCGTGCTCATAATAATAATGAGGAGAAACAAATACTGGAATTCCGTTGGCCTTTGCCAATTTGAAAAGAGTTTCCAAATTTTCAACAGTTCCATTTTTAGTTACACTTTCTCCAACAACTCCCCATGTAACTCCTTCGGGACTTAAAAAATCATTTTGTGGATCGGTGATTACAATTGCAGTTGTTTTGTCAATTACAAAACCTGGATCTGGTAATTGGGCATTAACGTTTATGTTTAGAATGATCATCCCGATCATTGCGATTACTGTTTTAAGGTTTAAATTTTTCATCGTTTTAATTTTATATTTTTGTGGTTAAAACCTTGCTCTTTTGTTTAAGCTGAAGGCTGTTTATTTGATTTGTATTAATTATGCGGTAGCTAGTTCTTCTAAGTTTGCGGCCTTTGGAAAATCAATTTCAAAATCTCCATTGCTGTATAAATAGTTTGTAATGCTTCGAATAGCAACCATTCCAATAAGCTCAGTCAAAGCTTTATGAGAATATCCTACAGCTAAAAAATCATTTATTGCTTCTTGTGACGTTTTCCCTCTTTGCTCCGTTAACTCAGTAGCCAAATTGAATAAGGCATTCGTTTTTTCATCTGATTTTGCCAGTCTAATGTCAATCACTTCGTTATCAGAAAAGCCAAGCATTTTACCAATTGTGCTGTGCGCAGCAAGGCAATAATTACACTCATTTGCTTGTGATACAGCTAAAGCGATAATCTCATTTTCTTTGGCTGAGAATACTCCTGCTTTTAAGGTTTCCTCGAAAGTTAAAAACCCTTTTAATAGCTGAGGAGAATTTCCCATAGCAGCATATAGGTTGGGTAACATGCCAACTTTACTTTTTATGGCTGAGAATACTTGTTGTGTAGATTCGTCTACTTGATTTGATGTTAATGCTTTTAATGTTTTCATTTTATGTTATATAAATTGTGAACTTTATTGCTCACATTGACAACCCCATTACTAAGAGCGTGCCAAACTATATAACATATTAACTATTAAAGACCTGTCTCTTATACACATCTCCGAGCCCACGAGACAGGCAGAAATCT
>CAJXRL010000158.1 GCA_913059105.1 uncultured Flavobacteriales bacterium | reverse complement strand
GTCAGATGTGTATAAGAGACAGTTCCAATTCTTTGTGATATTCGATTTCGGACAACTCATTCAGCAAATCCAATTTATTTGAAGAGAACCAATTTATAATCGAATTGTAAGTCTCAGTGGAGGCGTTTTTAAGCTTTTTCAAATCTTTTAACTCTGGGAAAAAAGTAACAGCTTGTGTTCGGATTGCGGAACGAATTAGCGCATAACTTACGTTCACAGCTCCCTCTTGCTCGCCTTCATAAACCATCTCTATCTTTCCAATTATGGAAGGAATAACAGACATCAAATCACTGATCCGAATTGTTGTTTTAGTATCTCCGCTTCTCAACATCCTTCTTTCAGCTGCACTAAGCATTGTTTCATATGCCGAGATCGAAAGCCGTGCAGAAACACCTGACTTTTCATCCACAAATTCACTCTCTCTAGCTTCAAATGAGATTTGCTCTAATAAATCTTTTACAATTTCTGGAACAGTAATATTCTCCTTCTGAAAATCAGATATTTTCGCTTCGCTTTTAGTTATGTCTTTTGCTAGTTCAATTGTTTTAGGATAATGCGTCATGATTTGACTTTGAATCCTATCCTTTAGCGGAGTGATGATAGACCCTCTATTCGTATAATCCTCAGGATTTGCGGTAAACATAAACTGAATATCCAGCGGAAATCTCAATTGAAAACCTCGAATTTGAATGTCGCCTTCTTGCAAAATATTGAAAAGCGCCACTTGAATTCTAGCCTGTAAATCAGGCAATTCATTAATTACAAATAAACACCTGTTTGCCCTAGGAATAAGTCCAAAGTGAATCACTCGAGGATCGGAGTAATCCAACTTCAAATTCGCTGCCTTTATCGGATCAACATCGCCAATTAAATCAGCAATAGAGACGTCTGGCGTAGCTAATTTCTCAACATAGCGCTCATTCCTATGCACCCATGCAATCGGTGTTTCTTCTCCTTTTTGTTGAACCAATTGCTTACCATAATGCGAAACTGGATCAAATGGATTATCGTTTACTTCACTCCCATCAATTATTGGCATGTATTCGTCTAATAATTGAGTCATCATTCTAGCAATTCTAGTTTTAGCCTGCCCTCTAAGACCCAGCATATTAATGCTATGCCTTGACAAAATAGCTCGTTCAATATTTGGAATCACAGTATCTTCATATCCATATATTCCATCAAATACATTTACGTTCGACTTAATCTTTTCAATTAAGTTATCGCGGAGTTCATCTTTAACACTTTTCAATTTAAATCCTGAATCCTTCAGTTCTTTCAGCGTCTTTATCTTCAATATATTCATCTTTAAACTCTTTTTCTTTTATTCTTCTCGTAATCAGTAAATATAAAATTTCCTAAGCCATTTAAGTCAGAGAAAAATGCCTTCCCTTGGTTGGCCTCAGTAAATTCCTTGACAAACTTTTGCAAATAGGGATCCTTGGCAATCATAAATGTAGTTATAGGAATATTCAATTTTCTACATTGAATTCCTAAATTAATCGTCCGATTTAAAATTTTAGGATCTTGTCCCCAAGAATTTTGATAGTATTCTCCATTTTCAATCAAACACGTAGGTTTTCCATCGGTAATCATAAAAATTTGACGATTTGCATTTTTTCTGCGTCTCAATAAATCCATAGCCAACTCCAATCCTGCAACGGTATTTGTATGGTAAGGACCAACCGACAAATACGGTAAATCTATAATTTTTACCTCCCAGGCATCATTTCCAAAAACAACTATGTCCAAACTATCTTTTGGGTATTTGGTTGTTATTAACTCAGCTAATGCCATTGCCACTTTTTTCGCCGGAGTAATTCGATCTTCGCCATACAAAATCATTGAATGAGATATATCAATCATTAAAACAGTTGACATTTGCGTTGAGTGAAAACTCTCTGTTACCTCTAAATCCTTTTCTGTCATTTGAAAAGAATCAATTCCATTGTTGATTTGAGCATTCTTAAATGACTCTGTAAACGCAATTTGCTCTAGCGTATCGCCAAATTGGAAAGGTCTTCGGTCAGTATTGTTCTCACCTCCTTGACCTATCAAGTTTGTTTTATGATTCCCTTTGCTGCCTTTCTTGAGTTTACCGAAGATTTGCTCCAAGGCCTTTTTACGAATTAATTGCTCTGATTTTTCACTTAAACCAGTCTTGTTGTTTTTGTCTTTTTTAACATACCTCTTTTCTTCAAGCTCTTTTCGAAAATCTTCTAACGTATATTCAGGAGTTGTTAGCCCATGTTCATCATCTAGCTCTTTCAACCAAGCCATACTTTCTTCAAAATCGCCTGAAGTATGAGTCATCAATTCCAAAAAAATTTTCAACAACCTCTCAAATGGTGTTTCATTCTTTTTATCCTCCGAAAACTCTGAAAATCTAAATCCTATCATTTGTACTCAATAAACTGTCAACAAAGTTGAAAGTTCGACAGTTTTCAATAAACAGTGAATTCCAACTTCACAAAAAAAGTTAACAATTAAAAGAGATGCTGTACATTTGGGACATGAGTTTCAAAAAGAGTGTCTTAATCGTTCTTATACTATCTTTCTCCTTTACAGTATTCAGTCAGACAGAAATTGAATTGCCTGCAATTGGTAATTCAGAACATTTCGCTAAACATGCTTGGATTTTAGAGGACAAGAATGATGAAATAGAATTTCAAGAAATAGTTAAAACCAATAGCCTTAGCGAAATAGAAGGTGCATTTCAATCGGAATCAGAAATCCCATACATGGGTTTTACAACCTCTGCTTTTTGGATGGAACTTACTATTCTGAATTCACATGAAGCGAATAGAAGCTTCATTATTGAACTTGCTAGACCATTAACTAACCAAGTTGACTTAATCCTCTTGGACCAACATAATACAATAATTAAAGAATTTCATACAGGAGATGACTTTGTCTTTGAGCATCGAGCTTACGATTATAGAAAATTTGTATTTCCTCTTGAGTTCAATGCAAACAGTAATTACAGGCTTTTAGTGAGAACAAAAAGTGATGGAGAAATTCTTAAACTACCAATGAAATTTTGGAGCATGGAAGGCTTTACCGAATTTGTTTCGAAAGAGAATTTCTTCCTCGGCTTATACTATGGATTCATTTCTTTGGTAGTCGTCTTATTTACCTTCTTTGGCATTGCTCTACGAGAAAAAATCTATTTCTTTTTTGTTAGCTATGTTTTTATAATGGGAATGTTCCAATTGTCTTTAGATGGATTCTCCTTTGAATTTCTATGGCCTCATTCTACTTACTTAGGGAATCATTCCATCCTTATTTTTGCCGCAATTTCAATGCTTTCACTGTTAGCTTATGCAAATCAATTTTTAGAATTTCACCATGAGAAAAAGTGGTTTACAAATATTTACCATTTATTTTTTGGACTTGTCTGCTTTTTTCTAATCACAAGCTTTCTACAAGGTAGGTTATATGCAATAACTTATCCCCTTCTCAATGGGATTTCCTTTATTATAACGAGTTTTTTTTTCGTAGGAATTTACTTGCGATACAAATCCGGACATCAACCTGGAATTGAAGTCACCTTAGCTTTTGCCTTTCTTTGGTTTGGAGCTATTTCGTTTATCTTAAGTAATGTTAACATTATTGAGAGTGAATTTTTGGCTACCAATTCTCTTAAAATAGCATCTGCAGTTGAAATTGCATTTCTGTCAATTTCATTAGCGGCAAGGTATCGCAAAACACAAAACGATAAGTTAATCGCAGAGCGACAATCAGTTGAGCGATTAGAGCAAATAAATCAACTTAAAAGCGATCAAACGGAAACATTAGAAAGGGAAGTTAAGTTGAGAACTCAAGAAGTAGTTCTTCAAAACGGTCTTTTAGCCACTCAAAACCAAGAAATTATTCAAAGCATTAATTATGCGCAACGGTTGCAAGATGCTATTCTTCCTTCAAAAAAAATGTTAGAATCAATATTTAGAGACTTTGATATATATTATAGACCGAAAGATATCGTTTCGGGTGACTTTTACTGGCTTGACTCTAACGATGAGTTTTCCTTTTTTGCAGTAGCAGATTGCACAGGACATGGAGTACCAGGAGCATTGGTAAGTGTTGTAGGATACAACGCATTAAATAGATGCATCAATGAATTAAAATTGACTGATCCAGGAAAAATTTTAGACCGTTTGACCTTACTTGTTGAACAAACATTTGACAATGAAGATAGCGTTGTTAGTGATGGCATGGATATTTGCCTTTGCAGATGGGACCATAAACGTGAATTAGTTTATTCGGGAGCATTTAACCCGTTGTATCTGCTCAGAAACGAAGAGTTTATAGAGTTCAAAGCTAATAGACAACCGATTGGGAAATATATTAAAAGAACACCTTTCACCAGTAAAAAAATAACCGTCATAAATGGTGATCAAATTTTCTTATTTACAGATGGTTACTTAGATCAATTTGGGGGTGAAAGAGGCAAAAAATTAAAGTCAAAAGCGTTTAAAAAACACCTTATTTCTGCTATGGAAACAAACGAAATACCATTTAATGTTAAGCTAGATGAATACTTTTCCGAATGGAGAAGAAAGGAAGAACAAATAGATGACGTTTGCATACTTCGAATTGGGTTTTAACCCAAAAAAAACATTTTACTTAGTTTAACAATTGTAAATCAATATTACTAAGTAATTTAGCTAATTTTAAATTCACTGAAAAGTGCGTATCTTGCGGTTCAATAACTAAACTCAACATGTCAGATAAAATAGAATATACCTTAGAATTTGTAGTGAGGGCGTCTCCTAAGATGCTATATAAATTCTTGTCAACACCTTCGGGACTTTCTGAATGGTTTGCAGATAATGTAAATTCAAGAGGTAAAAAGTTCGTTTTCATTTGGGATGGTTCTGAGGAAACCGCTATTTTACTCAATAAAAAACAGGATAAACACATCCGTTTTAAATGGGAAGAAGATGAAGATACCGATTACTTTTTCGAGTTTAAATTAGAGACCGATGATTTAACGAACGATGTATCATTAATCATTACTGACTACTCCGAAGAAGATGAAATAGAAGAATCTCAATTGTTGTGGGAAAGCCAAGTAAATAGTCTATTGCACGCTATTGGTTCTTAAATTTTACACAATAAAACTAAAGGTGAAACGCTTACCCTAAAAAAAGACGTTGAAAACCTCCTCAAAATTTATATTAAAATCCTTTATGTCGCCTTTCATGGCGACATTTTTCATTTCCATATTTGTCCTGCTCATGCAGTTCTTATGGAAGTACATTGACGATTTAGTCGGTAAAGGAATTGAATTTGGCGTTTTTGTGCAATTGCTGGTGTACGTAGCGGCAAGTTTAGTCCCCATGGCCTTACCGCTATCAATATTGCTTTCTTCATTAATGACTTTCGGGAATTTGGGTGAGCACTACGAATTAGTAGCATTTAAGTCTGCTGGAATTTCATTAAAGAAAATCTTGCAACCTCTTTTTTTAGTTGTTTTTATGTTAAGTATTGTTGCTTACTTATTTTCAAATTATTGGCTCCCAGTAGCGAATTTAAAAAGCAAATCGTTATTATATGACATTAAACAGCAAAAGCCTACCATGGACATTCAACCTGGAATGTTTTCAAATGATTTAGAAAATATTACTATTCGTGTAAAAGACAAAAAGGAAATTGATGGGGTTGAACACTTATATGATGTATTAATTTATGACCATTCTGACGGTCCGGGAAACCGTAAAGTAACAACAGCGGAAGAAGGAATTATGACGTTAACTGCCGACAAACGATATTTGGAGTTGAAACTAATAAATGGAGTTAATTACGAAGAAGAAGAGAATCCTCAAGCAACGCAAGATTATACCTTAGCGCGATCTAAGTTTAAAGAGAATATTATTCGTTCCGATTTATCTCAGTTTGATTTAAATCGAACCGATGAAGAATTATTTAAGACTGGATATAAAATGCTAAACATGTCTCAATTGGCCAATGCCATGGATACGTTGAACATAATGAAAATTAATCATTTCAATGCTTTTAAATCAGGTTTAAAGAATAGCTCATTTCTTTACTCAAAATTCGACGAAAGTAAATTCACTCTTGCAAAAGATTCCAGCATTATCAATCTTGATGACTATTTCTCAAGTTTTAATACAGAGAAAAAAGGTCAAATTTTAAATACTGCAAGGAATTTGAGTCGCAACTCCAGATCAAGATTAAGCAGCATGCATGAAGACATGCGGAGCAGAAACAAATACATACGTAATCACGAAATTCAATGGCATAAAAAGCTAACTCTCCCCTTTGCCTGTCTCTTATACACATCTCCGAGCCCACGAGACAGGCAGAAATCTCGT
>CAJXRL010000157.1 GCA_913059105.1 uncultured Flavobacteriales bacterium | reverse complement strand
CGAGATTTCTGCCTGTCTCGTGGGCTCGGAGATGTGTATAAGAGACAGGAGTTAGCGTTAAAACACGCAACAATGCATCTTGAATTTTTTTAATTGCAGAAAGCTGTTCAAGCTTTTGTATGCTGCTGATGTTTTGATCATGAATCCTGTATTCTACCAGTTCCTCGTTTAAATTCCCAATATGCCCCAGTTGACACAACTTAGAAAAAAATTGATAATCTTCCGCAGGTGCAAAGCCTTCTGCATAATGAAGTGTTTTTGCCTGATCTGCTCTCATCATTACAGAAGAATTAATAAAATAATTGCTAAATAACAACAGCGTTTTAAGGTGCTCATTCGGTATATTTCTTTGTACCGAAGCAATCTTATTCCCTTTCTCGTCAATGTGACTGCAGGCTGAACCTAAGAGCACATACTCTGTATTTTTTTCTAAGAAAGCTACCTGTTTCTCTAATCGGTCTGAATTCGCAATGTCATCACTGTCTAAATTCGCAATATACTTTCCCTTTGCACATTCAAGGCCCTTGTTACGTGTATAAATTAGTCCTTTATTCGATCCATTGTCAGATAACTGTACACGACTATTATTTTGTAAAAATTGCTGGATTATTTGTGCTGTTCGATCGGTAGAACCATCATTTATTATAATTAGTTCCCAATTTTGATACGTTTGATTGATGATGGATAAAATAGACTCCGCAATGTAATTTTCTGCATTATATGCAGGCATGATTACACTTACCAATGGCTTGTTGGAATTCATCTTTTTATAAATTCTATTATTAACTCTTGATGAGCACTTTCATTTAAAAGGCCTTCTTGTTTTTCGAAATCGATTCGGTACCCGGACAACCATTTATTATTTAATTCCTCCGTTGTCATTTCACCAGAGATATTGTTATTCTCTGATTGTACTTTATTGCAAGGGTTATTGACAAGGATAGATTCGGGGTAACACAAGCCTTTTCTTTTATTAAAAAGAGGATTCATTAATTGCAATGCTTCTTCAAAAGAATTTGGAGCTATATATTCCAATTCATTCACAAGTATCTTTAGCTCATTACTATCAAATAAGTGCCCATCTACAGAAAGTGGATAAGCCCAATCTAATTCCGAATCCTTAAAAGACCAACTTAGCATGTCTTTATGTTCCTCTGATTCAGAAAGCACAGGAAGTTTCTGTTTTTTTTGCAGAGTATATGAGAAAGTTAAGTGCTTCCCCATTCGTAAACTAGCAACGTACTTCTTTGGGTCGATTGCAGTAAATTTTTTAAAGTCCACCGTATTCTTAAAAAATAAATCATCTACTAAAAATACTACCTTCGAAGATGTTATTCTTGCAAATAACCCTTTGAGATCGGGTCTAAAAGATTTTTCTTCAATAAATTCAACTTCTTTGTTTTCATAAATAGAAATCAATTCTTCATATCCCCGTTCAAACTTCTTTTCAGAAGCATAGTATAAAATATGTACTGAAATTGCATTCATAGAAAAGTGGAAGTAACTCCGAAGCAAGGCATCTAATTGCATTGCTCTATCTTTTGAGAAAATAACAATAGAACAATCGTTATTTAAAGTTTGCTCACTACGTCCGGAGATCCCCTCTAACAGCTGAATATATTTCTGTGTTCTATTATAATCATATGCTGAAACAAGCACCTGACCCATTTTAGAAACAATATTTTTGACGCTTTTTTTAATCATTTAATAGATTACACTTATTGTATCTGCATCAACATTGATTTTTGCATTTCCTCTATTCTCCAAAACAAATGCCTTTAAATCCTCCAACCTTGGGTAATCATCGGTTCCATCAAATAACCTTGCATCATCAATCAACAGGCAATGCGACAAAGTTGAACTGAATATGGCTCTTAATTCTTGGTAAATAGGAGAAATTTTTTCTCCTCTAGCGGTATCTGCTCCAGAGTAATGCCCATCTAGCCAAAAGATAGCGGGCTCATTCAACTCCTTTATAAGCTCGTGCATTTTCTTCCCGCTATCCCCTTTAAGCAAATTGACCTTTGGTTCATTTTTAAATAACTCCTTCGCGTCTTGCCAATATTTTTCGCTTAATTCAATTGAATAAATTTTATTAAAATTATTCAATTGAGAAAGGATCATATCTCCCATAAAGGTCCCTGTCTCAACAAGTACATTGTATTTCGTTTGTTTTTGAAAACAAGTAACTGTTCTCACCTTAATAACGTGAGGAGGAGGAGATGGTCTGCCAGTCTTTTCCCAATGATCAGCCTTTCCTTCATCAATTTTTTTTTGATAACCTCCCTTTTTACTTTCAGGGAGTAATCGTTTTACCCATCTTTCCTTTCTGCTGTTATACCTACTCATATGCTACTTTTATGGCCAAAAGTACAAATCTAAATTCTGTTACTTAATTTAATCTTGGATGCCTTTAGTATTTTATAAACCGGCGGATTGAAGAAATATTAAATGGTGAAAGAATGAGAGCAAGATGAGCATGATTATCTTTCATTACTAAAATCATGAAAGTGGAAATAAAATTGGAAATGATAGAAGCTATTACCGCTCCGTTTATTCCCATTTTAGGTATCAGCCAAAGGTTCAATACAACATTCACTACAAGGCCTATCAAACTTTTAATTAGGACGAATTTTTTCTTATTTGTAATAATTAGGTAATTCCCGGTGCCCATGCCGATAAAAACTGAATAGAAACCCAATCCTATATATTGAAGTATCTCTCCCGATCCGTTATATTCTTCGCCATATAAAAAATCCATTACATCGGGCCCAAAAAACCAAACTCCAACAGTGAAAATAATGGACAAATAAGTGAGGACACTATAAAGCTGTTTTAGACTTGCTTTAAATTCAACTTCATTTTCTTGAAATTTTCGAGTAATTACAGGTAAAAAGGAGGAAACTAGTACGGCTGGCAAAAAGACAAACAATTCATAAATTCGAACGGATATTGAATAAATTCCATTTTGTTTCTCCCCCAAAATCTCAGTGATCATTACTTGATCCACTTTGAAATAAATGACAATAACTAGTGCACTAATTGAAAAAACCAATGAATCATTTAGTAACGCCTTTGCCAACTTCCAATCAAACATTCTTAGTTTAAATTGAATCGGAGATTTTTTAAATGAGTAACCTAACCCAATTGCCCCGATGCCAAAATCTATAGTTGAAGATGCTACAAACCAAATCAATGGAGCATCAGATTGCACAAGGTATATTTTATAAACAGAGACGATTAAAAACGCAACCATTCTTGCAATGACTGATTTTTTTTGTTCCAGTCTTGACTGATAGTAATAGTCAATTACATCGAATGACTGAAATAAATAGCCAGAAGTTAAAATGAAAATTAATGGAATTAGATAGCTAGAGAACCCTTTAAAAAAACCCATGAAAAGAACCGCAAAAACGATTCCGAATGTGGCTCCTATAAATTTTAATTTAATTGCAGTATTTAAAAGCCTCTCTTCATCCCCTTTTCGGTTTACAAATTCACGAGGACAGATGAATTCAAGACCCAAAGAAGGAAAAATGATAAAAAAAGTAAATATTGCGATGCAATAATTCCAGACGCCCATGTTCTCAGGTCCTAAATATCTTGCTACCCAAACCCCAACAAATAATCCAACAAATAGTCGCACTAGTTTATCTATGAACAACCACATTGAATTGCCCAATAATCTCCTACCAATTTTATCTATTAGCCGATTAATCACTCGATCTTACCCCCTTTTTATTCAAAAGCTAAACTACTTCAAATTTTAATTCTGTGAGTTCACCGTAACCCTCAGAATAAATTTGATTTAAAAATCACACTTTTGCTCGGTATTTGATTTAATCAACACATGAAAATCATCAAGCTTCTATTAATTTTCTTAAGCCCTTTATTGGGTATTTGTCAAATTGAATTGAGTCAAACTACTTTTGACCTTGGCGAAATCTCTTTACTAAACTCCGATATCGTTGATTTTAATGTTAAAAACGTCTCCTCCAAATCTATTTTCCTATTACGAATTGAAGCAGGGCAAAACGTGGGCTTTCAGTACACATCTAAAACCTTTAATTCAGGAAAAACAGAAGGAATTAGAATTAAACTGAACCCAGACCGAAAAGGAAAGGTAGAACGAAAAATAAAACTCTATTTCAGTAATAATTCAACCCCTATTGAAGTTACAGTAAAAGCCGTTGTAAAGGAATTACCAAAAAACAATCGAACTGCTTGTCCTCAGTTCGGAAGTTCCCTAAAACCTCCAACAGGCAAAACTCAATCAGTTTCTCAGATTCAAAAATTTGACGTATTTCTTTACGATACTGATAGTAAAGAAGAGCTAGCGCTTGTAAGTGAATCAAAGAAAACTGAAGAAATAAAGCCCCTTTCAACTATTGCAGAAAACCCTACATCAACAAACAAGAAGCCCATTGCTAAAACGGTTAGATCTGATCGCCCAATCAAAAAGAGAAAAGCTAAGACTAATTCAAAAGATCGAAGAAACGCACCATCGATAGGCACAATTCTATTTGGGAAGGTTGAAGATACAACTAGCGTTAGGGTTGAAGAAAAAAAGAAGACAATGCAAGAAAAACAAGCAATTATAAAAGAAGATGTTGTTCAAGAAATTGAGACTAATCAAGACACTTTGGTAGAAGAAAAACAAACAAGTCAAAGTAATTTATTAGACCAATCTTACAAGCCAAATAACATTGTTTTTTTAATTGACGCTTCCACTTCTATGCGAGAAGAGCAAAAAATGGATATTTTGAAAAAGGCCATGATTGAACTTCTTGAGCCACTTAGAGAAATTGATTACATCACTATTGTAACATATTCAGGTGAAGCCAAGGTAATCTTAGCTACTTCAAAAGGAAATTTAAAGGATGAAATTGCACAGCAAATTGCAGAACTGAAGGCTGATGGAAGCACCAATGCGGTAAAAGGAATTAAAAAAGCCATTCAAGTAGGTAAAAACAGTTTCTTAGAAAATGGCAACAATCAGATATTTTTAGCTTCAGATGGAGCTTTTAACATTGGAGAAAACAACATGAGTCTGCGGAAGAAAATTAAAAAAACAGCAGAAGAAGGCTTAACTATAACAGTGCTTGGAATTAAAAATGATAACTGGACGAATAAATCGCTAAAAGAAATTGCAACGCTCGGAAATGGAGATTTAATTAAAATTAAATCAATGCGGGATGCGAGTAAGGTCCTACAAAGTATGAAGAGAAAAGCATTACGCTAATTAAGAGTTTCTACAAATGTAGCTCCCTCAATTGGGCTAGCCTTTGCTTCGAAAGTATGATCTTTTAGTCCTGTTCTGCCATTGTAATTCTGAATATAAATACTCATCAGTGCAGTTGCTAAGGCAATACTAAAAGAAATAATTGTACGTTTTGTTGAGGCTTGCTGATTCATTGTCAGTTTTATGCACTTTTTAAAAGACAAATATCTGTTTTTGTCCATTAGTTACAATTATATCTACGTTACTTTTGCACAAAAGTTTCTTTATAAATGAATAAGACCTCTACAAAAAAGAAAATTGCCCTCTTAGGATCGACAGGATCTATTGGTACACAAGCACTTGATGTAATTAGACAACATCCAGATAAATTTGAAGTTGAGGTATTAACAGCTTACTCTAACGACGAATTATTGCTTAAACAAGCGCTTGAATTTAAACCAAACACAGTTGTCATCGTAGATGAATCTAAGTACGAAAGTCTTTCTGAGCGATTGTGGAAGGAAGGCATCAAAACCTATTGTGGAGAAAAATCACTTGAAGATGTGGTGCAAATGGATGAGGTTGATCTAGTTCTCACCGCTTTGGTAGGATACTCAGGGTTAAAACCTACTATTGCTGCCATAAAAGCTAAAAAGACTATTGCCTTAGCAAATAAAGAAACACTAGTAGTTGCAGGCGATCTTATAACCGATTTGGCAAATCTTCACCAAGTCCCTCTTCTACCCGT
Source organism: uncultured Flavobacteriales bacterium (assembly GCA_913059105.1). Taxonomy (GTDB): domain Bacteria; phylum Bacteroidota; class Bacteroidia; order Flavobacteriales_E; family Vicingaceae; genus NORP294. Next base: position 505 of record CAJXRL010000157.1, on the reverse strand, counting down.
CGACTCTGAACACTCAGCCATTTTCCAATGCTTAGCAGGAGAATTTCATAACAAAATCGAAAAAATATATTTGACCGCGTCAGGTGGTCCATTTAGAGGTTGGAGTGCAGAAAAACTAGCTTCTGTTACCAAAGCTCAAGCGTTAAAACATCCCAACTGGGAAATGGGGGCAAAAATCACTATTGATTCAGCCACTCTCATGAACAAAGGCTTAGAGGTTATTGAGGCCAAATGGTTATTCCAATTGGAAAGCCATCAAATTGATACCATCGTCCATCCTCAATCAATTATTCATTCGGTAGTGCAATTTGAAGATGGAAGTATGAAAGCTCAAATGGGTTTGCCTGACATGAAGTTGCCCATCCAATATGCATTGTCCTACCCTCAGCGGATTCGTTCAGACTTTCCACGTTTCAATTTCATGGATTATCCGGAATTAACTTTCGAGAAAGCCTGTCTCTTATACACATCTCCGAGCCCACGAGACAGGCAGAAATATCGTATG
>CAJXRL010000156.1 GCA_913059105.1 uncultured Flavobacteriales bacterium | reverse complement strand
ACGAGATTTCTGCCTGTCTCGTGGGCTCGGAGATGTGTATAAGAGACAGCCATTCTTGTAAATTCTCGAGCCTCAAAATTTTTAGTGTCATGTCCTTTCTTAAAATTATCCAGCTCTTCTAAAACCGTTATGGGAATGGCCATATCGTTTTCTTCAAAATTCATTAAGGAATTGTGGTCGTGAATAATAACAGAAGTGTCGAGAACGTAGATCTTTTTAACTTTTTTAGGCATATTGTCCGGTTTTAGTTACTCACTAAATTTAAGGGTTTTAAGATCTGTCTTAATACGGAATAGTAAAAAAGAAACTAACCATTGAACCTTGAAAAGTTCGGAGGTGTATAAATTTCATTAGAACAATAAAATGTCCTCTCTAATTAGTTAGTATAGAGGTGTTTTGTAATTTTAGCTGTCGCGCCTGCATTTTGGCTAATATATTTTTTTGAACTTTCTACTGCTTTTTCATAGTGGAGTTCATTTTTTAGAAGAATACTCATGATAGAAATAAATTCCTCTTGGTTGGTTATACAAAAACCTGCACCGACTTCAATTAGGTCATAAGCTTCTTGAAATTTTTGATAATTTGGACCAAAAATAACAGGACAACCATAAATGGCAGCCTCTAGGGTATTGTGAATCCCTGAGCCAAATCCACCACCAATTACAGAGATGTTTGCATATCGATAAAGTTTTGATAGTAAGCCTATTTGGTCTATAATTAGGATGTTAATTAGACTTAGGTCTTCGTTAAACTCAGTTTCAGAAAGTAATTTGCACGATTGGGAAAACTGTTCTTTTAGAGTTTTAATTTTTGTTGGATTAATTTCATGAGGAGCAATAATAATTTTAGATTGGAGGTCGCTTTTAGAAAAATAAATTGCTAATTCATTTTCTTTTTCCCAGCTGCTTCCAAAAATGACAATCTTGCATTCTTTTGAGAAACTCTCAAATCTAGGTTCATAAAATTCTTCTTTTGTGATTGTCAAAACACGATCCAGCCTTGTATCTCCCGTTTGTGAGACATTCTTAAACCCAACTGAATTTAAAAGTTTTAATGATTGTTCGTTTTGAACAAAAAAGTGAGTGAAAGCAATTAAGTGTTTTCTAAACCATGTGCCATAAGGTTTGAAGAAATGTTGATTTTTTCGAAAAATCCCAGAAATCAAGTAGCATTCAATGTTTTGCTTGTGAATTTGATTCAGGTAATTGAACCAAAATTCATACTTGATGAAGATGACTCGATTAGGACGAGTTAACTTTAAAAAGATTTTTGCATTTTTTTGAGTGTCGGCGGGCAAATAAACTACTTTGTCTGCAAGATTAAAGTTCTTTCTGACTTCATAGCCTGAAGGAGAGAAAAAGCTTATTAATATGAATTCTCTAGGCTCTTGTTTTCTTATTTGTTCAATTATTGGCCGAGCTTGTTCGAACTCTCCCAATGATGCAACATGAAACCATGTGAGTTTTCTTTTTTCATGATTAATATTATTTAATTCTTCTTTCCAGTTTTTTCTGCCTGAAGTCCAAAGCACTGCCTTTTTATTTCCAAATAGCGCAGCGGTATTTATAAAAAATGAGTACAGTTGAATACTAAAACTATAGAGGAGTCTCATAGGTGTTAACGATAATAAAAATCTTCAGAGGCTCTTTTTCGAATTGGGATGGACCAACCAACTCTAAACCCATATAGAAAGTCAAATTTTCGACCTAAATCGAAGCTTTGTGTATCGTAGTTGTATTTTCTTCTGTTTATTGTAAACCCTTGTTGAAGCTCTAGTCCAAAGTAAAAATTATAAAAGTTTTTTCTACCGAAGTGTTGGTAGCCAATAAACTGCTTTAGTGCAAATCCACTATGCAGCCGGTCGTAGCCTTTTAACATTTCTTCGTTCAATTGAAACACATCCCCATCTCTGTAATCTATGAAAATCTTATGCTGTAAATATCCGACTCCAACTTGTGTTAAAATACCAGAGTTTCGATTGGCAATTTTCAACGGGAAAAGTTTACCTGCAGTTGCGAAAAAACTAAATCCTCTTAAATCGTATATTATCTTAATAAGTTCTCCTTCAGAATCGGTTATATCACCTCTTTCATTAGCAATACCCAAAAGAAGGCCCGGTCTCTTAATTTTTGATCCAAACATGAAATTACCTTCAACTTCGAATTGAAAATTTGATGCTGTTTTAAATCCTATCGCAGCACCAATTGTATTTGCTTTTTGGAAAGTTTCTTCAAAATCACCTGAAGGTAGAAGGTGGGAATATTGAAATCGGATAAAAGGAATAGATTCGCTTGAATCTCTGTAGGTTTTACTTTGACTGAAACCTTGCAATAGAACAGTGTTTAGTATAAAAAGAAATATTATTCTTGAAATATTCATACAGCTAAATTACCAATAGTTTACACTTCAGAATTTACGTAAAAACCCTATCTTCGCATTCCGTTAAAAATTACATATGAAGGCAATTCAGATGGTTGACTTAAAAAGTCAATACGAGAAGATAAAAAAGGAAGTAGACGAGCGTATTCAAGGAGTTTTAAATACATCTTCTTTTATTAATGGTCCCGAAGTGAAACGTTTTCAAGGAGAACTGGAGAATTACTTGCAGGTAAAGCATGTCATACCCTGTGCAAATGGAACTGATGCCTTGCAGGTTGCTATGATGGCACTGGGTTTGAAGCCTGGAGATGAAGTTATAACAACAACTTTTACGTTCGTAGCCACTGCAGAAGTTATTGCTTTGCTTGGTTTGGTTCCTGTGCTAGTTGATTGTGATGAGAATAGTTTTTTAATTTCTGAAGATGCTTTACGAAGTGCAATCACACCAAAAACAAAAGCTATAATTCCTGTGCATTTATTTGGACAATGCGCAGACATGGAAGAAATCATGACAATTGCAAAGGAAAATAATCTGTTTGTTATTGAAGACGCAGCGCAATCAATTGGTTCAAGTTTTCATTTTAAAGGCGGCCATTCACAGCAGTCAGGAACTATAGGCGATTTTGGTTGTACGTCCTTTTTTCCATCTAAAAATTTAGGTTGCTATGGTGACGGCGGTGCGCTGTTTACAAATGACGATGCTTTAGCAGATAAAGCTAGAATTGTAGTGAATCATGGAATGAAAGTTCGTTATTATCACGACGAAATTGGCATAAATTCAAGACTTGATAGTATTCAAGCAGCTATTTTAAGTGTAAAACTGCAACGATTGGACTACTATAGTAATGCAAGAAGAGCAGTAGCATGGCATTACGACGAAGCTTTTAAAGACTTACCTGAAGTAATAACTCCAGAAAGAGTTCGAAATTCTTGTCATGTTTTTCACCAGTATACGTTGAGAATTGTTGGGTTGGATAGAAATGCATTGCAAAAGCATATGATGGATAATGGTGTTCCGGCTATGATTTATTATCCCGTGCCACTTCATCAGCAAAAAGCATATCGAGATGAAAGATATCAAGATGGGGCCTTTCCAATTGCAGAGCAATTAGCAGCAGAAGTTATCTCGCTGCCAATGCACACGGAATTGGATCAGGAGCAATTAGAGAAAATTACCTCCACTCTGAGGGGGTTTGTTTTAGAAAATAGATAAAGACTTAAAAGAATTAGATGAAAATAGCAGTAGTAGGAACAGGTTACGTTGGTTTAGTGACTGGTACTTGTTTAGCAGAAACTGGAAATGAAGTTATTTGCGTAGATATTGATAAGGAAAAAGTTGAAAAGATGAGGAATGGGATAGTTCCTATTTATGAGCCACATTTGGACGTTATCTTTGAAAGAAACATTAAGCAAAATCGTCTTTCTTTTACAACTGACTTAAAGTTGGCTGTGAAGGGAGCTAAAATTATTTTTTTAGCATTACCGACTCCTCCGGGGGAAGACGGCTCTGCTGACTTATCATATATAATTGGTGTTGCTGAGCAATTAGGAGAAATAATTACTGACTACAAGGTAATTGTGGATAAGAGCACAGTTCCGGTAGGAACGGCAGAAAAAGTTCGTGCTGCTGTAGCGCAAAATGCTAAGGTAGAATTTGATATCGTTTCAAATCCAGAATTTTTAAGAGAAGGCTTTGCTGTTGATGATTTTTTAAAGCCTGATAGAGTGGTGATTGGTACAACTTCAATAAAAGCCAAAGAGATTTTAAATGAATTGTATAAGCCTTATGTAAGGCAGGGGAACCCAATTATATTCATGGATGAGAAGTCCGCGGAGCTTACAAAGTATGCAGCGAATGCGTTTTTGGCAACAAAGATTACTTTTATGAACGAAATTGCTAATTTTTGCGAAAAGGTTGGTGCAGACGTTGATGCGGTGAGAGTTGGGATAGGTTCAGATACAAGAATTGGAAAACGTTTCTTATTTCCAGGTATTGGCTATGGAGGAAGCTGTTTCCCAAAAGATGTTCAGGCACTAGCAAAATCAGGTATTGAAGCAGGGTATGAGTTTGAAATATTAGATGCTGTGATGAAGGTTAATCAGCAACAAAAGACAGCCTTGATGCCAAAAATATTGGCGCATTATAATGGTGATATAAGAGGTAAAAAAGTTGCTTTATGGGGCTTGGCATTCAAGCCTGATACCGATGATATTAGAGAAGCGCCTGCTTTATATCTAATAGAAGAGTTATTAGCCGCAGGAGCAACTATATCTGCCTATGATCCTGAAGCAATGTCTAATGTTCAAGAATTAGTTGGAGATAGAATAAATTTTGCCCTAAGTGCTTATGATGCGTGCAAGAATGCTGATTTTCTTTTAATTGCTACTGAATGGTCAGTTTTTAGAACACCTGATTTTAGTAAGTTAAAAAAGCAGTTAAATGATTTAGTGATATTTGATGGTAGAAACCTTTACGATTTACCAATGATGGAAAAGGAAAATTTTACATATGTTAGTGTTGGTAGGGATAAAGTAATGGCTAAATAGAATGAAAAGAGTTTTAATTACAGGGGCCGCAGGATTTTTAGGCTCTCACTTATGTGATCGATTTATAAAGGAAGGTTTTCACGTTGTCGCTATGGATAATTTGATAACTGGAAGTATTAGTAATTTAGAACATCTATTTCCCCTTGCGCAGTTTGAGTTCTACAACCAGGACGTCTCAAAATATGTGCATGTAGCAGGTGATCTTGACTTTATATTGCATTTTGCTTCGCCAGCTAGCCCAATTGACTATTTGAAAATACCGATTCAAACTTTAAAAGTTAGCTCGTTAGGTACGCACAACCTGTTAGGTTTAGCTAAAGCAAAAGGAGCTAAAATACTGGTTGCATCTACATCAGAGGTATATGGAGATCCATTAGTTCATCCACAAACCGAAGAATATTGGGGGAATGTTAATCCTATAGGACCGAGAGGAGTATATGACGAAGCGAAGCGATTTCAAGAAGCGATAACCATGGCTTATCATACCTTTCACAAAGTGGAAATTGCAATTGTTAGAATATTTAACACGTATGGTCCTAGGATGAGGTTGAATGATGGAAGAGTGTTACCTGCATTTATAGGGCAAGCTCTGAGAGGAGAGGATTTGACTGTTTTTGGAAAGGGAGATCAAACAAGATCGTTTTGTTATGTAGATGATTTAATAGAAGGGATTTATAGATTACTTCATAGTAGCTTCAATCAGCCTGTAAATATTGGAAATCCTGATGAAATTTCGATTTTAGATTTCGCGAAAGAAATTATTAAGCTTACAGGAACGGATCAGAAGATCGTTTATAAGGATTTACCAAAGGATGATCCAATGCAACGAAGACCTAATATTGAAATTGCACAACGTGAGTTAAGTTGGGAACCAAAGATTAATAGAGCCGAAGGATTGAGAATAACGTTTGATTATTTTAAGTCGTTAAGTCAAGAGGCATTGCATAGAAAGGATCATAATGATTTCTCTAAATTCATAATGAAATAGATGAGTTATTTTGCGCATGAAACTGCGGTTATTGATAATGGATGCACAATAGGTGAAGGGACTAAGATTTGGCACTTTTCACACATTATGTCTAATTCGACTCTGGGTAAAAATTGCAATCTTGGACAAAATTGCGTTATTTCGCCAGAGGTAACTTTAGGAAACAATGTTAAAGTTCAGAATAACGTATCTATATACACTGGTGTGGTTTGCGAAGATGATGTTTTTCTCGGTCCTTCCATGGTTTTTACGAATGTGATGAATCCCAGAAGTGCAATTATAAGAAGAGATCAATACACCAAAACTATTGTAAAAAAGGGAGCAAGCATTGGAGCCAATGCAACTATTGTTTGCGGTAATGATTTAGGAAAGTATTGCTTTATTGGGGCCGGCGCAGTAATAACCAAAGAGGTTAAGGACTATGCTTTAATGGTCGGAAATCCTGCAAAGCAAATAGGTTGGATCAGCGAATTTGGACACCGTTTAGCATTTAATGAAAATAAGATAGCGGTTTGCGAAGAGTCTAACGAAGAGTATAAATTAGAAGACAATAGAGCTGTCTCTTATAC
>CAJXRL010000155.1 GCA_913059105.1 uncultured Flavobacteriales bacterium | reverse complement strand
GATTTCTGCCTGTCTCGTGGGCTCGGAGATGTGTATAAGAGACAGGTATTACAGTAAAGATAACGACCAAATCAAATTTGCTTCTCCCATAAGTGGAGAGGTGGCTGAGATTAAAAGAGGAGCCAAAAGGGTGATTCAAGAAATCGTTATTGTTGCAGATAAGGAAACTAAATATGAAGACTTTGGAATTGCTAACCCTACTTCAGAAAGTAGAGACGCAATTATAGAGAAGCTTTGTAAGAGTGGTCTTTGGCCGTTTATAAAGCAGCGTCCATTCGACGTTGTGGCAAAGCCAAGCGATACTCCAAAAGCAATCTTTATTTCTGCTTTTGACTCTGCGCCATTAGCTCCGGATAACGATTTTGTCGTTCATGGACAGGCTGCCACCTTACAAATGGGAATTGATGCATTGGCTAAATTGGCTGAAGTTCATTTGACAATAAATAATGCTGCCAAAGCCGATGACGCTTTTATGCAAGCAAAAAATGTTAAGCTACATTCAATTGAAGGTCCTCACCCAGCAGGAAATGTTGGTGTTCAAATTCATCATTTTGCTCCAATTTGCAAAGGCGAAGTAGTTTGGACGGTTAAACCTCAAGATGTTTTAGCAATTGGTAGATTATTTGAGACTGGTAAATACGACGCAAGCAGAGTAGTTGCGGTATCTGGAGCTCAAGTTAAAACTCCAAAATATTTTAGAACCATTCAGGGAGTGAACATGAAAACTCTCATAGATGGCAATCTAAATGAAGGAAATAACAGAATTATTAGCGGAAACGTTTTGACCGGGGAAAAAGTAGCTATTGAAAGTTATTTAGGTTTTTACGATTACCATGTTACTGTAATTCCAGAAGGAGGAGAAGCTCAAATGTTTGGTTGGATTACTCCAAACCCAAGCAAGTTTAGTATTTCAAGAGCACTTGTTTCTTGGATGTCTCCAAACAAAAAATACAACTTAGATGCAAATATGAATGGAGAAGAAAGGCCATTTGTTGTAACTGAAGAGTATGATAAAGTTTTTCCATTCGACATTTATCCGGTGCAATTGGTGAAAGCCATTATGATTGATGATGTTGAATTGATGGAGAATTTAGGGATTTACGAAGTTGCGCCTGAAGATTTTGCACTTTGTGAAACTGTTTGTACATCTAAAATACCTACACAATCCATCGTTCGTGACGGACTAGCGATGTTACGTGAAGAAATGAGCTAAATAAAACATTATTGAAATGAGTAACCCAATTCACAAATTTTTAGAGAACACAATAAAGCCCAACTTCGATGAAGGAGGAAAGCTTGAGAAATTCTTACCTGCTTACGATGCTTTGGAGACTTTCTTGTTTGTCCCAGGTCACACAACAAGCGGAAAAGGATCTCACATTAGAGACGGAATCGATATGAAGCGTACCATGATTATGGTTGTTTTGGCAATGGTTCCAGCTTTATTGTTTGGCATGTGGAACACAGGATTTCAGCACTTTTTAGCCTCAGGCATGGAAGCTACCTTTATGGAGACTTTCTTATATGGAGCGTTAAAAGTTTTACCTCTAGTTGTCGTTTCTTATGCTGCAGGTTTAGGAGTTGAATTCGTTTTTGCGATTATCAACAAACATCAAGTAGCAGAGGGCTTCCTTGTTTCGGGAATGTTAATTCCGCTTTGTTTGCCAGTAGAGATACCATTATGGATGGTCGCTGCAGCAACAATTTTTGCCGTAGTTATAGGGAAAGAGGTGTTTGGAGGTACAGGAATGAACATCTTAAACGTAGCATTAACCGCCAGAGCATTTTTATTCTTTGCATATCCAACATGGATGTCAGGAGACAAAGTATGGATAGGAGGTGGAATGGATGAAACGGTAGCTTATGCAGACGGTTCAACAGGAGCAACTTTATTGGCACAAGCAACTGAAAAGTCGTCGGGTTTTGTGGATGCAGCCGGTGTCGCATATACTGATTCATTTATGTCTTCCTTTTTAGGAATGATACCTGGTTCAATTGGCGAAACAAGCACGCTTGCTATTATGATTGGGGCAGCTATTCTTTTAATCACTGGAATTGCTTCTTGGAAAATTATGTTCTCAGGGATTCTAGGAGCGTACGTAATGGGAATGTTATTTAACCTTTGGGGAGCAAATCCATTTATGGAAGTTCCTGCACACATGCACCTTGTAATAGGAGGGTTTGCTTTCGGAATCGTTTTCATGGCAACAGATCCTGTATCAGCAGCACAAACTTCAACAGGAAAATATGTATACGGTTTCTTAATTGGATTCTTAGGAATTATGATTCGAGTATTTAACCCCGCGTACCCTGAAGGAATCATGTTAGCAATTCTATTCATGAATGTAATGGCACCATTAATTGACCATTATGTTATAGAAGCAAACATAAAAAGAAGACAAAAACGTACAATGGCAGTTGCCGCTTAATTAGTAAAGAAATGGACGTAAATAAAAATTCATACACATTCACTTTTTCTGCAATACTTGTTATTGTAGTTGGCGCATCTTTGGCTTTTGTGGCTGAAGGATTGAAGCCTTTGCAAAAAGAAAATGTACGATTAGAAAAAATGCAGAACATTCTTGCTTCTGTAAAAATTGAAGCAACTCCTGAAGAAGCTTCTGAAAAATTTGCAAAGTATATTGTTGAGCAGGTAATGTTAGACAATGAAGGAAAAATATCAACGGCAGAAGACATAACTGCTTTTGACATTGACGTTGTGAAGGAATTCAAAACCGTGGATGCAGAAGATAGAAGTTATCCTTTATTTGTTTTTGAAGATAACGGAACTAAGAAATACATTGTACCCATGGCCGGAAAAGGACTTTGGGGTCCAATTTGGGGATACGTTGCTTTTGAAGGAGATATGAATACCATTTATGGCTCTACTTTCGATCACAAAACTGAAACTCCTGGGTTAGGAGCTGAGATTAACCAGCCTGATTTTCAAGATAAATTTATTGGAAAAACCATTTTTGACGGAGCTGAATATGTTTCAGTAGAAGTTGTAAAAGGAGGATCAGATGTAGAAGGTAAGAGTCACATGGTAGATGGAATTTCTGGTGGAACCATTACTTCGAAAGGAGTTGGCGAAATGATGAAAAGAACCTTAAACGTTTATGTACCTTATTTCAAAGGCAACCAAAAAGCTGCTTTATAATTTTAAAACGACTAAGCTATGAGTGAAACAGCAGAAGCAACAGCAGTTGTAAAAGAACCAAGAGAGCCTTTATTCTCATCGAAGAATAAAAGACTTTTGTCAGATCCAATGAACGATGATAACCCGATTACCATTCAGGTATTAGGTATTTGTTCTGCCTTAGCCATTACCGTTCAGGTAAAGCAGGCAGTTGTAATGTCATTGTCAGTATTGGTAGTAATGATAGGAGCGAACTTAATCGTTTCGTTATTGAGAAACTTAATTCCATCAAGGGTAAGAATTATTGTACAGTTAGTAATTGTTGCAGCCTTGGTAATCTTGGTTGATCAAGTCTTGAAAGCATATATGTATGAAGTGAGTAAGCAATTATCTGTATTTGTTGGATTGATTATTACCAACTGTATTATTATGGGTCGATTAGAAGCCTTTGCTTTAAACAACAAACCATGGCCTTCGTTTTTAGATGCTGTTGGTAATGCAGCCGGTTACGGATGGATTTTAATTGCAGTAGCTGTTGTTCGAGAATTATTTGGTTCAGGTAAATTATACGGTTTTCAAGTAATTCCGGATGCATTTTATGATTTCGGATATTTTAACAATGGTCTAATGATTTTGCCTCCAATGGCGTTGATTACCGTTGGTATCATTATTTGGATTCAACGTTCTAAAAACACCAAACTAATCGAAGAAAATTAATAAAGATGGAATACGTAAATATATTTATCAAGTCGATTTTTATCGACAACATGATTTTCGCCTATTTCTTGGGAATGTGCTCTTATTTGGCAGTTTCTAAAACGGTTAAAACCGGAGTAGGTCTTGGAGCAGCAGTAATTTTTGTTTTAGGAATTACAGTGCCAATTAACTATTTGTTAGAAAACTATGTATTGAAAGAAGGAGCTTTAATTTGGTTAGATCCGGAATTTGCAGATGTAGATTTAAGTTTCTTGAGTTTCATTATGTTTATTGCAGTTATTGCATCTATGGTGCAGTTGGTTGAAATGGCAGTTGAGAAGTACGCACCTGCATTGTACGGAGCATTAGGTATTTTTTTACCGTTAATTGCCGTAAACTGTTCTATCTTGGGAGGATCTTTATTCATGCAAGAAAGACAATATGCGAACATTGCAGAAGCTACCGTGTTTGGCTTAGGATCAGGAGTTGGTTGGTTTTTAGCAATTGTAGCTATCGCTGCCATTAGAGAAAAGATAAGATACTCAAACGTTCCTGCTCCATTGAGAGGATTGGGAATTACATTCATCATCACAGGTTTGATGGGAATGGCCTTTATGAGTTTTATGGGAATTGAATTGTAATTAAAGAATTATAAGAAGATGATATTAGCATTAAATACAGTAACCGTAGGAGCTGCAGTAGTCGTAGCATTGATCGTGATGTTGTTATTAGTAAGTCTTTTGCTTTGGGCAAAAGCTAAACTGACAAATTCAGGACCTGTTATGTTGTCCATTAACGGGGAAAAGAATGTTGAAGTTGAAGCAGGTAGTACTTTGTTATCTACTTTGAGTAGCGCAAAAATATTTTTACCATCGGCTTGTGGTGGTGGAGGAACTTGTGCCATGTGCAAGTGCCAAGTAACGAGTGGTGGCGGAGAAATTCTTCCAACTGAAAAGCCTTACTTCTCAAGAAAAGAGATCGCTGACAACTGGAGATTAGGTTGTCAAGTGAAAGTGAAGGAAGATATGGTAGTTGAAGTTCCAGAAGAAGTATTTGGAATTAAGAAGTGGGAAGCAACTGTTGTTTCTAACTATTCTGTTGCATCTTTCATTAAGGAATTTATTGTTGAGTTACCAGAGGATATGGATTATAAAGCTGGAGGTTACATTCAGATTGAAATTCCAAAGTGTGTAGTGGACTTTAAGGATATTGATATTGAAGCCCATCCAGAAGAGCATCCGGGAGAGCCTGATAAATTTAAAGCAGAATGGGACAAGTTTAACTTGTGGCCATTGCAAATGAAAAACAATGAGTTAGTAGAAAGGGCATACTCTATGGCTTCTTACCCTGCTGAAGGAAGAAAAATCATGTTGAACGTTCGTATTGCTACTCCGCCATGGGATAGAGATAAGAATGGTTGGATGAATGTAAATCCTGGTGTTGCTTCTTCTTATATATACAACCAGAAGAAAGGCGATAAAGTAACTGTTTCAGGACCTTATGGAGAATTCTTTATCAAGGAAACTGATGCTGAAATGTTATACATTGGTGGTGGTGCAGGAATGGCGCCTATGCGTTCTCACTTATATCAATTATTTAGAACTATTAAATCTGGAAGAAAAGTATCATACTGGTATGGTGGTCGTTCAAAAAGAGAATTATTCTACATTGAACATTTTAGAGCCTTAGAAAAAGATTTTCCAAACTTCAAATTTTACATGGTACTTTCTGAACCAATGGAAGTTGATAACTGGAAGGTAATGGATAACATGGAAAGTGAAGGAGATGGCTTTGTAGGATTCGTTCACCAATCTGTTATAGATAATTACTTATCGAAACATGACTCACCAGAAGATATTGAATATTACTTCTGTGGTCCACCTATGATGAACCAAGCTGTTCTTAAAATGTGTGACGATTGGGGCGTTCCTGAAGAAAATGTAGCTTTCGATGACTTCGGAGGATAAAAGAAAAGAAATTATAAAAAAAGGCCGCAATTTGCGGCCTTTTTTTATGCTCAAAGATGGAGATCACAAAAATGGCTTCCTAGTTCATTGGAAGCCTTTTTTGTTTTGAGAAATAATTTCTTATTTACTCATCAATTTTTTATAGTCTACAACACTTTGCTCAATTACCTGTCTCGCTACTTCAGCGCCCTGAAAATCTTCTACAATCACTTCTTTGTGCTCTAACTTCTTATAATCTTCAAAGAAGCTTCTAAGCTCTTTAAAAGAGTGAGCTGGTAATTCTGATACGTCGTTAAGATGCCCAACACTCATATCGTGCACAGCCACCGCAATAATCTTATCATCGCTTTCTCCTTCGTCTAACATGCGCATTACGCCAATTGGTCTGGTTTCTACCAAACACATCGGTACAATATCAATTTGAGATAAAACCAATATGTCTAGCGGATCTCCATCGTCGCAGTATGTCTGTGGAATGAATCCATAGTTTGAAGGGTAATTGATGGAAGAGTACAAAACTCTATCGAGCATCAATAAGCCAGATTCTTTATCCAATTCGTATTTAGCTCTGCTATTTTTAGGAATTTCTATGATTCCTGTAACTGTATTTGGTGCGTCTTTTCCGATGTGAACATCGTGCCAAGGATTAAACCTGTCTCTTATACACATCTCCGAGCCCACGAGACAGGCAGAAATCTC
>CAJXRL010000154.1 GCA_913059105.1 uncultured Flavobacteriales bacterium | reverse complement strand
TGTGTATAAGAGACAGATACACAGCATGCAGCAAAGGTTAGAAAATCGATAGAAGATTTATTTGAGGTAGTATAATTTTTTGATTTTAATAGATTAATGATACCTGACAAGTTAAAATACTTGTCAGGTATTTTTATGAAGTATTTTCCCGTTCATCAAGTTTTACTTGTGTTTTGTATTAACTGGTTCTATATTAGGATAAACTAATCTATATATAATATGCACCGAGAAGATCAACACCATCAACATCAACAACAATTAAGATTCAGCTGCCCCAAGTGCAGCAACGTAACGTACAACAAAGGAGAAATGAGAGCAACAGGAGGGTTTTTGAGTAAAATCTTCGACGTTCAGACCAAAAAATTCTCCTATGTCTCATGTGAAAGATGCACTTATACAGAGTTCTATAAAAGTAAAAGTAGTGCCCTTGGTAATGTGTTTGATTTCTTTACAGGATAGAATCCGTTGACTAAACCAGCCTAATTTTGAGGACATGCACCTATGTATGTCTTTTTTTCTTGCTTCGAAGAACAATGTTTGTTGATAGATTTCTCTGAATAAAAAACTCATTGGGTTTTTAGTAATAATTTTACCGTGATGAACGCAGCGATTTACTACCTCAGCTTACCATTTATCTACGCTATTTCTATTCTGCCGTTTTGGTGGCTATATCGCTTGTCCGACTTTTTGTTTGTGCTGCTGTATCATGTATTTGGCTATCGGAAGAAGGTTGTTTCCGAAAACCTTGAAAACTCCTTCCCAGAAAAATCTGAAAAAGAATTGTTGGAAATTCAACGAAAATTTTACCGCTATTTCTGCGATTTAGTGTTGGAAACTTTGAAAAGTATCACTATTTCTGAATCAACTTTAGCAAAAAGAGTAAAATTTACCGGGAGAGAGATTTTTGAAGAATACTGCAAACAGGACCAGAGTGTGATCATTGCTATGGGGCATTTTGGTAACTGGGAGTTGGGTGGAGCACGTTTTGCCATTGAACCCTTTCATCAATTGTTTGTGATTTACCATCCGCTGCAGAACAAATACTTCGATGGGTTAGTTTATCGAATGAGAACTAGATTGGGAAATGGGTTGTATGCTATGAAAGATTCTTTGCGAGGAATAATTGGAGACAGGAATAAATTAACGGCAACGGCATTTATTGCCGATCAAACTCCTTCACCCAAAGGGGCACATTGGATGCAATTTTTAAATCAGGATACCCCTGTATTTACAGGCACAGGTAAAATTTCTAAAAAAATGAAATACCCTGTGGTTTATGCTGGTGTTCATCGTGTAAGTAGAGGGCGGTATGAGATGAAAGTAGAGAAGTTAATTACAAACCCTGCCGAACATGATGAAATTAAAATTGTAGAAGCTTTTACAAAAAGACTAGAGGAAGACATTGTGAAACAACCTGAATTTTGGTTGTGGACGCACCGTCGTTGGAAACACAAAAGACCACAGAATATATAAAGTTATGTTAGACGGAAAGGAATTAATTTTAGCTACAAGACCGTATGCTAAAGAAGATAGAGCTAAAAGTTGGATCTACACTTTTACAACCTTAGTTTTATTAGTAGGAGCTTTTTTAGGAGCATTATACCCATTCCATTGGGCTATTCGGACATTCTTTTGCGTATTAGAAGCTCTTTTAATGGTAAGAATGTTTATAATTTATCATGATTATTTGCATTTAGCTATTTTACGAAAGTCTTTTTTGGCTGATTTAATATTTACGTTTTACGGATACTATGTGCTCACCCCTCGCACCATTTGGAAGCGTTCGCATGATTATCACCACAAACACAATTCAAAGTTGTTTACCTCTAGTATTGGGTCATTTCCTATTGTGACTAAAGAAAAATTCAAATCAATGTCTCGTAAAGACCAATTGGTCTATCTTTTCATCCGTCACCCTTTAACAATTGCTTTGGCGTACATATTTGCCTTCACTTGGGGAATGTGTCTCTTATCGTTAGTCAGAAGTCCTACAAAACACTACGATTCTTTGTTTGCACTGATTTTTCATTACGGGTTGGCAATTTTAATCTATGTAAACTTTGGATTAGCCGCTTTGCTTTTTAGCCTAATAATTCCAATTGCTATTTCTAGTTGTATAGGCTCTTATTTATTCTATGTGCAGCATAATTTTCCAGAAGCTAAGTACGAAACTAAAGAGGGTTGGACCTATATTGGAGCAGCAATGAATTCCACTAGTTTTTTAAAATTGAACAAATTGATGCATTGGTTTACAGGAAATATTGGCTACCATCACATTCACCATGCAAATGCAAAAATTCCATTCTATCGATTGCCAGAAGTGTATAACGCCTTTCCAGAATTTCAGAACCCTAAAACTTCTTCTTTAAGGCCAAGCGATATTATAAAGTGTCTTCAGCTTAAAGTTTGGGATCCAGAACTAGGCAGAATGTTGAAAGGAAGCGAAATCAAAGTGTAAATAACAAGTATAGTTCTGTCAAGCAGAAAACATTCCAATCAGAATTTAGATGCGAAATTTACAGGAATTAAGAATAGCCTGCTTAATAATTCAGATTAGTGGAAATTACTGTGAAAAATCTTGATTATTAATTATTCACGAAGAATCGATAGAGATTGATTATGAAAGAAAAACACGTAGAAGTCCAAGAATATTACGGCAAAGAATTAGAGGTTTCTGAAGATTTAAAAACAAACGCTTGTTGTACTTTAGAAATACCTCCAAAATTTATTCGAGAGGCGCTGGCTAAAGTGCACGATGAGGTCCATAATAAGTATTATGGTTGTGGTATTGTTGTTCCGAATGAATTAGAGGGACTTCGCATATTGGATTTAGGTTCTGGAAGCGGAAGAGATTGTTATGTGTTGTCGCAATTTGTAGGGGAAAAAGGTGAAGTGATAGGTGTTGATATGACGGACGAACAATTAGACGTTGCAAATAAACACATTGATTATCATGCGGATAAATTCAATTATCAGTCGTCGAATGTATCTTTTGTAAAGGGAAATATTGAGTCTTTAGGAGAGTTGAATTTGGAACCAAATAGTTTCGATTTAATTATTTCAAACTGTGTTATTAATCTAGCAACAGATAAGGACAAGGTGCTGAAAGATGTATACAACCTCTTAAAGCCAGGTGGAGAAATGTATTTTAGTGACGTATATAGCGATCGAAGAATTGCAGAAGATTTGCAAGATGACCCTGTCCTTTGGGGAGAATGCCTAAGCGGAGCCTTGTATTGGAATGATTTTTTGAGAGTTGCTAAAAATGCAGGTTTTACTGACCCTAGAAGTGTTAAGAATAATCCAATTACCATTGAGAATGAGGCGGTGCAAGAGAAGTGCGGAAACATTAAATTCTTTTCAGTTACCTACCGTTTATTTAAAATAGATGGGCTAGAAGATGAATGTGAAGATTATGGTCAGGCTATAGCGTATAAAGGGTCGATTGCAAACAATGCAGCAAGTTTCGATTTAGATGACCACCACCATTTTCCAAAAGGAAAAATAATTTCTGTCTGTGGCAATACATACAGAATGTTGCACGATACTCGATTTAAAAACCACTTTGACTTTTACGGTACTTGGGACACACACTACGGTGTTTTTGAAGGTTGTGGAGGCTCCATGCCGTTTAGTACAGATGATACTGGCGATGCAGGGAGCTGCTGTTAAAAGAATAAGTACACCGTTATATTACTGCAGAAAGAGTTAAAATCAAGCTTAGGAAATTCTGTTGTTGGGTTAGCCGATATTGAAATGAACATAAATTTGTGTTGTGTCCTCATTTTGATTAATTTAGAAGAGTAGAACTACTAAAGCTCTTTGATATGAAAAAAACACTACTCTATTTCCTTCTTTGTTTCTCAATTAACGGCTTCGCTCAAGATTGGGCGCCGTTTAAAACTACAGATTCGATTAGGCACTTTGTTGCTTTAAATACAAGTGGCTATAAACCAATTCAGTCGGTTTCGGTAGACAGTTCTTTTGCAGACAGTTCTGGATTGAGTCTGTTTTTTGAGAAAGGCTTTTCCCTTCTCAAACTTTATGCTCGCTCAACTGGGGCTTCAGAGGACATTATCAAAGGCAGAATTCTTGGAGACCAAATTCATTTTTATCAAGATTCATTGCTTATTTCAACGGTCGATTCTTTTGGGTTTCAACTAATTTTTCCTTTTTCGTATTCAATTGGACAAACATTCACTTTTGCAACTTCTTTGAATCACAACATTTCTGCTGTTTGTGATTCTTTGTATAGTGATTCAATTAATGGTCAAACGGATTCAATAGCATTAATTCGATTAACAGTTTATGATCAAAATGCAACTGTCGATTCTACTCATCACTTTAATTGTACTTATAAAATCAGTAAGAATTTTGGCTTAATTCGAACTCCCGACTTTACAAGTTTAGACAGTTTGCATTATTATCAACCTTATTTTGGATTAAAAGAAAAGTTAAGATGCAATAAGACCTTTGGCTTAACTGTGGGAGATGAGTATCATTATACACGAGACACTAATAATTATTTAACTTCTAATCAAAGTATTTTTTATTCAAGTTATGGATATAAGGTTTATATAACAGCGGATACGATTATTGGCTCTGTCAGAACGGTTTCTTTTACAGAACATAGTGGTTCAGGTTTTCCGGGGCTGGGTTATAGAGGCAATAGGCAATTAATATCAAGCTTCACTTATGACACTTCCGGTTATTGCCACATTGCAAAATCTGCAATAATTCATGACTCTTTGTTGAATTGGTCACAACAATTTAATAATGTCCCACTGCCAATTTATTGGATTGAGGATAGTAAACCCGTTTTCAAATTAGGTAAAACACGAGAATTTTCTTCAGAAGTTATAAATTATTCTGCTCAAGGTTTGGGGTGGCCACCTGTTATCGATTCTATTTTTTATTCGCCATTTTATACTTTAAGCTATCTGAATAACATTGGATTAACAGATGAAAGTTATCAGAACGGCTATGGAGGCAACGGGTCATCATCAACTTCTAAAAGCCTTGTTTACTTTAGAAAAGGAAACCAAACCTGGGGAACGCCTTTAAATTTATCCGTTGGCTTGAAAGAAGTAAGTCAAATGGGTTCATTAAAGCTTTATCCCAACCCTGTCTTAAATCAATTAAGAATGGAAACCGAAGAAGTAATAAAGGCTGTTTTAGTTTCTGACCTTAACGGAAAAGTGGTTGAGGTGAATCTTACTAACAACATGGTTGATGTTTCTAATTTTAGTTCTGGTTTGTACTTTATTCAAGTGGAAACCGAAGAAGGTATTTGGAGGAACAAGTTTGTGAAAAGATAAACTTTTAGGCTATGAAAAAAACACTACTCTATTCTCTTCTTTGTTTCTCATTATCTGGATTCACTCAAGATTGGGCTCCGTTTAAGTTTACGGATACAACTAAGCATTACGAATCAAAATTCCTGGGGCAAGGAGTGCTAGCGTCACAAATTCAAATGATCGCCGTTGATTCAGCATATACAGAAGGGGGTTCTCAAATAAAAATATTTAAGAAGGGATTTAGTTTAAATGGGTTTGTAGGATTTCAGGGACAACTTTTGAAAGGGCAAATTTTAGGAGATACTCTCAGGATATTTAATGATTCTACTATCGCTTCAACTATAGATCAATTTGGTTACAGGCTTTACTTTCCGCATAGATACATTGTTGGCGATACTTTTAAAATTGCCCAATCTATGAGTGACTATCTGCTTGCTTATCCTGATTCAATTTATATTGATAATGTTAATGGAGGGGTTGATTCAATCGTTAGAATACAAATTAGAGCATATGACAGATTACATGTACCATTATTGAATCATCGTTTAAATTCAAGTTATATATCAATTTCAAAGCAAAATGGGTTTTTTCAAATGCAGGATTTCACAAATTTATACTCTGCTAATTTTGAAATGGAACAGTTTTTCTTTAACCAAAATTTTTTCACGGAAAGGGAGAATTTCTCACTAACCATTGGAGATGAATGGCATTATACGGTAACTAATGGATGGATTCCTACTAATCAGTTTAATCACATCAATAGGGTGATTATAGATACTCTGGACGGTTTAGTCCGGAGACTCGAAATCGAACATGGATCGAAGTTGATGTCTGGTAGTGCTCAAAATTCGGGATTAAGTATTGACACATTATTGTATTCGTTTATCGATACCGACATAGCTTTCAATTTGAATTCTTTGATTGTTGAGGATAGCCTGTTTCGAGGAAGTTCTTCTTTTTATGAAATAAGTCATTTCTCAGAGTGCTCAACTTGTGGGTTCAATAATATTTTTCATTCAGAACGATTATATAACATTGTTCCTTCATCTTTTTCTCCTGGTTTTGATACCATTACCGAGCAATCATATGGGTTGATTGAAAACTATTCAGATAACTTAATAGGGGTTGATAGTAACTCCTATTTTTATCATAACGGGAATTATTCGCAAAAATCAATTGTGTATGTCAAAAAAGGAAACCAAACTTGGGGAACGCCTTTAAATTTATCCGTTGGCTTGAAAGAAGTAAGTCAAATGGGTT
>CAJXRL010000153.1 GCA_913059105.1 uncultured Flavobacteriales bacterium | reverse complement strand
ATCTACACAGAGTAGATCGTCGGCAGCGTCAGATGTGTATAAGAGACAGTATAAAGGCAGAAAAGTAAACTCTTTCAGATAATAATTAAATTCGTAGCCTATAATATTGAATATGAACAACCATATGTTGAAGACATTCGGAATCATTGCACTTTTTGTAATAACTACAATGGCTTATGCACAAGATAAAACGAAGCGTTCGTTTTATATGAAAGACGTACAACCTATCGTTGTTAATGGCGTTGTTGATGGCTACTCTGTTTTTAAGGCTGAGAAAAGAGAATTGGGCAGTAACAAAGAATACTTTTTAGAATATTATGACGTAAAAGGTGCACTTGAATCGTCAGTTACTATTGTAAGAGATGGATATTATAGGCTTTTAGAAAGTTCTTTCAATGGCGAATTGCTTTGTTTTAAGTTCTTTAATCTGCAAACTAAAGAACTTGTACTTGAGTTTTTTGATGTTGATGGAGAGTTTTTGTACGATGAAACGATAGAAACAACCAAAGGTGAAAAATACATTTTGGTGGGTGCTGCTTCAGGAACCTACCCTTGGATTCCAACTTTGATTCCGGTAGCAGGAAAAGGATTTGTTAATAATAGAGTTACAAGAGAGAAACGCAGCACGTACTTCATGACAAATTATTACGCTAATGAAGGGAAGGAGTTGGATTGGTCAGTTGATAGCAGAGAGAATGGAGCAGAAATCAACTTTGTAATGCCTCTAGCCGTTATAGGAGATCAGTTGTTTTCAAGAAATAGTGACTTATTTGGGCTTTATGATTCTGGAATTAGCATTAAGGAGGTGGAAACTGGTAAAGAAACGGCAGCTGTTACTTTCAAAGAAAGCGATCTTTATAGAAGAATTACAAATGTAAAAGAACTTTCAAACGGGCAGTTTGCTGTCAGCGGGTACTTGTTAAAAGGCCAAAAGAAAAAGGAGAAGGATCAAGGGATCTTTAAGCTGATTATGGACAAATCAGGAAAAGAAATAAGCTATGGAGAGTACCTTTATTCTAAGGAACAACTTGAACCAGATTTTATTCACCTTCATGATTTCCAATATGATAAAGTTGGAAATCTAATTGTAATTGGAGAAATTATAAAACTTGGTGGAGTCTCAGTATATTCACCTGAAACGGTGCAAGGGCCAAAAATTAGAATTCAGAACATGGTTGTTTTTAAGTTTGATACTAACATGGAGTTGCTGGACTACACAACTATAGAAAAAAGTCAAAAGAAAGCAGGAATGCCATTTGGTGCTGAATATTTTGGAAATGTAACGCTAGGAATTATCGCAAATGAAGCAGAAGCTTTTGAATTCGTTTACGCTCTAAATAAAGGTGAGACGATAGACATTTATTACTACAACAAAGTCAAGCGTAAAGGAGAGAAAGACTCTTATGTTTGTTATAAAATGGCCTATGATGGAAATGGTAATGTCATGTCTAGTGTTGACTTAGGCTCTGAGGCAAAACAAATTAAGGTACTACCTGCTAACGGGAAAGTAATTATTGCAGAATACATTAAGAAAGAGAAAAGGCTACATTTTTCGGATAGAGAGTTTAAGTAATAGCCAAACATAAAGAAAATTGGAAATCAGAATGCCATGGCAAAAGGAAAAAAAAATAGAATCCGACTAGAGAGTCAAATTCAACAATTGTTGCAAAAGGACAATGGGGTAACTGCTCACTTTGATTATAAAATCAACATGAATTCAAAAAAGAATACAGTTGAATTAAACCTGCTAACATTTAACCCAATACATGACGATTATATGTTATTGAGAAAGGTCAGTGCCAGTTCCGCTATAGAATGTCTAGAAAACATGCACCGCTATATTTTGAAGGACAAGGCTCGGAAAAACGAGAATTCATATACCATTACGTGGAAACAAAAAGACAGTGACGAAGAACACCAATCTTATTTTAGAGGAACTTCAAAAAAGGAAGTAATGAATAAGTTCTTGCATGAAAAGAAGGCTGAGGGCTATGAGTTTTCCATTAAACTAAACCCCATAACCTAACTACTAGAACTCGGGTTAAATATTAAAATAGAGACCTAGCCCTAACCATTGAATTTTTTCTTGCTCAAATTGAGAGTAGGGAAGGTGCCCCGTATAATATTCTAGAATAATGCGGATGGGTTCAGTTTTAGCATCGCTTTTATAAGCAATTCCGGTTCCCGCTTTTAAATTCAAATCGAAGTTAGTTTCTTGAAACCCTTTGATTACAACACCACTGGTGGAGCTCCATTTACGATCTTTTTGCTGCAAAAAATTGTCTATACCGATAAGGTAGGAGAACGGCAAGCGTATGGCATCTGGACGAACAACAGCGCCTACACCGGTAATTAATTTGGCTTTAATTGTGGGCAACTGCCTAAAGTAAGTCAACTCCAATTGCTCGTAATTGACCTTGTTTTTTGTGTAGCTACGAATTTCATTTCGAATAATATAATCGTCGCCTAAGTGAGAAGAAACGTGGAAGAACCGCAAACGATACGTTTGTAATTTGTCGATTTGTTTTACAAAACTGAAGGCCACTTTATAATCTACATTAATCAAATTTCGCTGTTGAGTGCCTTCTACTTCTTTCCATTCAAATTGAGTAAAAACACCCATTTCACCTATAATTTCCCAGGCTTTGTTTTCTGATACTTGTTTAGAGAAAATAGTTTGGTCTACACCAACGCTAAATGGCAAGTATTGCTCGTCAGTTATTTTTTTTGTTAAGATGCCATTAATGCTACCAGACATTTGAATTTCAGTAGGATCAAGGAAGATATTTGTTTTTGTTACACGCTGGCCCATCCAACTGGATTGAGCGACAGAAGAAAGAGAACAGAGGACAAATAGGAGCGTGGTTGTTAATTTCAAGGGGTAGATTTTGTGCGAATTTAAAATATTTTCACTAGTATCGTATTTCAAACCAAAAATAAAAGTTATGAAAACAAAAGCTCCTACTTTCTATTGGATTATATCAAGTGTTGCATTGCTGTGGAATGCCATGGGTTGTCTAGCATATATAGGCCAAAAAATGATGCCGCCTGAGGTTTTAGAAGCAATGTCTGAAGCGGAACGGAATTTACATTTGAGCACTCCCAGCTGGGTAACGGCAGCCTTTGCGATTGCTGTTTGGTTCGGATTGCTCGGTAGTATATTATTGTTGCTTAGAAAAGCAATGGCTCACCCCATATTGGTGATTTCATTGGTTGGAATTGTAGTACAACAATTTTGGATTTTCTTTATTAGCGATTCGCTTGAAGTATATGGTGCTGAACAATCCATCATGCCAATTGTAGTATTGCTGTTTGCTATTTACCTGATCATTTTTACGAGAAAGGCAAAAGCAAGCAATTGGATCAATTGAGGTATTCGGTGGTTCAGCCTGCTGAAAACCAACTATAATTGCCATAGGCGCAGTATACCTGCTCACCGTAGGCATTTCCAATTGAAAGCCTCGAATAACTCTATTCGAGGCTTTTTTATGACATGGCGTAAGAAGCTAAAAACACACAACCCATAAATAAGAAGCACAGCATTAACAGATCTTGAAATTTGGTTTTCATAAGTGGAGTAGTTTCCTAAAAGACTCCATTTTTAAGCTAAAAGGTGCTTCACTTAACCAACTATTTATCTGCCTACTTCTTCCGTTTATCTTGTTCATTGAAGCTCAAAATTCCAATCGTAAACGCAAAGCCATATTTCCTAGCGGGTGGCGGTAGAATAATCAGCCAAAATTTTGCTCCACATCTCAATATTTATCTTTTTTTTGAATAAAACAGGGCTGAAATGTCGGAGACAAAAAAAGCAGCAATTTTTGCGACCTTAATTCTTTTAACCATTTGTTACTGCCCTTTTTGCCACAGGAAATACAATAATTAGCAAAGCCTAAATCCTTGAAAAATTGACAAAGAATGCCCGTAAAATTTGGCGCTCCCGTCTTTTTGTTCCATATTAGTGCTGTAGAACAAACAGGTGACCTTATTTATTCACATAAAAGAAAACCTATGGAATGTCCAGTTTGCAAGCATAGCGAAGTAAAAGAAAATGCGCTAAGCTGCCCCAAATGCCACTCAAATCTTCAAGCATTTACGGTGCTTGAATCGATAGAAAAAAAATTAAAAAGCAGGAAATATTTTATTTATTTCTTGAGCACGCTTCTCTTGATCTTGATTGCAACTTGGTCTTTTTCCGAAACAACAGAAAGGGATAAAGCAGCCGTTGATCAAAATACGATGCAATACACAGACTCTTTGTCTAAACAAAAATCTACCATTGAGCAGCTTACAGTTGAACTTCAAGAAATGGAACTGTCGAATGCTAGTTTAGGCGAACAGCTAAAGGCCTTCGAAGTTATTGACGTTATTGTAGAAGGTGAATCAACAGAGAAAGACTATCATGTTCACATTGTAAAAAAAGGGGAGACCTTGTGGAGCATTGCCGAAGAATATCATTCGGATGGCAACAAACATGAAGAAATTGCAAGCCACAATGAGTTAAACGACCCTCATTTTATTACCGAGGGTGATACCGTTATCATAAAAAAATAGAAAACATGGACAAGGATTACATCGAAAATGTAAGAGTTAATCATTTGACTGTTTTAAAAGAAGGTGTTCAGTTAAAAAGTACCTTAAAGCAAAAGGACAGTAAAATTGCCGAGTTAGAATCGAAGAACATTAAGGTATCTATTGAATTGAAAGGCAAAGTGGATCAGTTAAAAGTTGCAGAAGTTAAAGTACAAACATTGGAAACAGAGCTTTCTAAATTGCAGCTAGAGATAAGCAATTCAAAGAAGAAATTAAAGCTGGCCAATAAGGACATCGATGCTTTGAAATTAACTATTGAACAGAAGGACAAATCTTCTTAATGTCAATAGCAGTCTATAAAAATTCAATTTTCAGTTGATTTAATTCAGCCAAATATTTCTTTTCTCAGATCTTTGGTATTTTGTGTTAAAAGTGGTTCAAAATTCGAATCGTGAAAGGTGACGGCGTTTTTACCCCGTAGAAATGCGTTGTAAAAATCTTCCCAATGTTCTGTAAAACATGGCCGAAACAAAGGTAGAAGCAATAAATGGGAGGGAACGTCGCCCATTTCCTAGCGGTACAAATTGTAAAAGTGTTTCGCTTTTAATATCGGTGTTCAATTCGAATAAAACGTGGTAAACATCGTGAAACTCAATTTTGGGCATGAGTGTTAAGTTGTTTGCTTTTAAGAAAAGGAATAAATCATTTCCTAGGGTATGAGCTGGCATTTTCTCTAAACTATGCATATCAACGTCCCAAGCTTTTCTGTTTCGTCGTAGAAATAGATAGAAGGGTTTTAAGCCAAAAGCTATTTTCCAGGATAGTTTTTCTCTTATCGATTGTCTTTCTTGACCAGCTAGTGTAATGGTTTCCATCTTTTTCTAATTCAAAACCGAGAGCAAAGAATTATATTGTTGAAGGAAATCCGAAGACTCGCTTATTTAGGATTTTTTAGGAGAGAAGAGATGATTAGCAATAATTCCCCCCTTAATGCGTATTAGCTTGTGCTGCTATAATATAACTCGATAGGCAAGGGGTACTATTAAATTAATTGCTGAACCAACGAAACAGTATCTCAACACGTCTATAAATAAGCTAACCAATACTAAAATTACTATGAAATCAATTCTAACCCTACTTGCTTTTGTTTTTGCTGGCTTTTTATGCTCAGCGCAACAAATTAAATCATTCACACTTGTTCCATCTAATCCTACGGATAGAGATACTGTAGTTGTGATTGCTAACATGGAATTTAGAAACAGCAGTTGTGCGTTAAGTAATAAAGGTCATAGTGTTAACCGTACCAATAGAATTATAGCAAGTGCGCACCATTGTCAGGGAACAGGGCAGGCGATATGCAGCATTTCAGATACTTTTAACATTGGTCAATTGCCTGCTGGAAACTATGATTTCGACATTACTTTGACGAGTGGTTTTGGAGGAAATCCGTGTACTCCAGGTTTTGTTCCAGATGACCGTGATACACTAAGTTTTGTGGTACAAGCAGTTACTGGTATTGAAAAGCTAAATTTGGAGAATATTAAGTTGTATCCAAACCCAGTGGACGATTATTTATTCATAGCTGATGCAAATCGTCAGATTGAGCAAATGAAAATTATTTCGTTGAACGGTTCAACTATTCTTATGGTTGATCAGCCTAAAAATAAAATTAACCTTTCGAGTTTAGCAACAGGTGTATATTATGTGCAGTTGATGAATTCGAACGAAGTGAAGACGCACAAGATCATTAAGCTTTAATTTAAAGGAAATTTAAACAACCAGGACCGGTAATATAAGGTGTAGTGTTTGGGTTTTCAAAATGGTTATTTAACATAATATTAATTATAGGACAAAAGCAGGTTTTTGTTTTATATGGTATTTATGTTATTCTTTAGATCCTATAATGTATATTATGTCTCCGCTACGCTACGGGCTTTGCCTAAATAGATATTTTCTTTTCTGTTATAAGAATATCATTCGATTGCTTATTTCCTATAATTAGTCGTTATGTCTCCATTCGCTTTGGAGCTGTCTCTTATACACATCTCCGAGCCCACGAGACAGGCAGAAATCT
>CAJXRL010000152.1 GCA_913059105.1 uncultured Flavobacteriales bacterium | reverse complement strand
ACGAGATTTCTGCCTGTCTCGTGGGCTCGGAGATGTGTATAAGAGACAGAAAT
This sequence comes from uncultured Flavobacteriales bacterium, assembly GCA_913059105.1. Classification (GTDB taxonomy): domain Bacteria; phylum Bacteroidota; class Bacteroidia; order Flavobacteriales_E; family Vicingaceae; genus NORP294. The sequence goes on along the minus strand of CAJXRL010000152.1, from coordinate 6,558 downwards.
GGTTCAAAGTACGCTACATTTTCATTTTCAGATTTCTGAAATTTCCTGAAGCCCTCTTTACCCAAATAAGCTGCTGATGGTAGAAAATCCGTTTTGAATGTTCGGTTTTCTGCCGGAAGCAAGTCTTCGCATTTTTTAGCACCATCTCCAATAAAAACGGTAGTCTTGTTTTGAATTACTTCACTGTAGCTGTCGCCTTCAATAATATCAGCAGAAATGGACTTTACGCATTCAAGTTTTGTGTTGTAAATTGCAGAATAGACTTCCATTCTACGAGCATCGATCATGGGGCAAATAAATTCTGCTTCAGAATTTCCTGCTTGGATCCAACCTAAAGCTAGAGCATGTAAAGTGTCAATACTAATTAATGGAATTTTAAGTGAGTAGCAAAGTCCTTTAGCAAAAGAAACTCCAATTCGCAGACCAGTATAAGACCCCGGTCCTTTGCTAACTACTATTGCAGACAAATCACTTGAAGTACGTTTACTTTCTTGAAGGATTTCATCTGTAAAGACGGCTAAATTCTCCGCATGAGAATAATCGCCTTTTTCTTCTTTTAAGAGAAGAAGCTTATCGTCTTTAAAAAGTCCAACTGAGCACACTTTAGTAGCTGTTTCAATTGCCAACAAATAAGCCATATTTACTTTTTAGTAGCCGTGAAAAGATCTTTCTTCTCCACAACAATAATTCGCTGACCGTCTTTCAAAATTTTTGATACAAGGGTATATGGAGCTACTACCACCTCCTGATTTTCATCTAATCCATTTAATATTTCAATGTACATGGTGTTCTGAATCCCCGTTTCTACTTCCACCATTTTCACCATCTCTCCTTCCTTTACAAAAACTACTTCTATTTTTTCATCATCCTCATCAGCATCAGCCAATGCATTTTGATCAGATGAGTTTGTAGTGTCTGTTCTAATAGTAACTGCTTGAATTGGCACAGTAATCACATTGTTAACTTGAGTAGTTCTAATGTCAACCGTTGCAGACATTCCTGGCCTGAACGGAGAAGAGCTATCAGGTCTTCTCTTTAGTAAATCCTGGTAAGAAGATCGTAACATTCTAATTTTAACATCAAAATTAGTCACCTGATCAGCACTCATCCCTGAAGTGTTTGCAGAATTTGCAATTTCAGTTACAATACCCTTAAACGTTTTATTCAAATAAGCATCTACCTCAATTTCCGTGGTGTCGTTAATGGAAACTCGAACAATATCATTTTCGTTTACTTCCACGGCAACTTCCATCACATTAAGGTCTGCTACGGTCATAATTTCTGTTCCTGCCATTTGGGCGGTTCCAACAACTCTTTCACCTTTTTCTTTATTTAATTTGGTAATCACGCCATCCATTGGAGAGTAAATTGAAGTTCTACCTAGGTTTTCTTTAGCTTCTTTCAATGTTGCTTCGGAACTTCTAACGTTAAACGTTCCTGCCCTAACACTTTCTTTTGCAGCATCTACATCGGCTGTTGCTACTTCATAATTGGCTGTAGCTTGGTCAAATTCTGCCTGAGAGATTACTTTACTATCAAACAATTTCTTGTTTCTTTCAAAAGAAGCTTTCGAATTTTGGAATTGCGATTTGGATTGAGCTAATCTCGCTTTCGAACCGGCTAAATTCGCTTTTGTGGTATTCAAAGCCGCTTCAGCTCTGCTTAAAGCAGATTCTACCAAGTCTGGATTAATTTTTAGCAACAAATCTCCGGCTTTTACCCTTTCACCTTCTTTAACAGGCATCGCAATGATTTCACCTGAAACATCCGAACTAATAATTACCTCAGTCTCAGGCTGAATTTTCCCACTTGCTGCCACAGTCTCAACTATCGTTCGTCGCTCTACTTTTTCAATAGCTACCTTTTTCCCTTTGCCGCCTGATTTGCCTTTAAAAATTCCTGCAACTACAAGAATAACTACTAGTATTCCTAGTACAATTAACCACTTCTTTGAATTCATGATGTTTTATTTAGAGAGTGAAATACCTCCGCCTTGATAAAAATCTAAGACTTTAGTACTAAATATATAGTTGTATTTTGCTTGTAATAATTCTGATTGAGCGTTGATTAATCTGTTTTTTTCGTTGTTAAAGTCGAACGAATTAATAATGCCAACTTTGTAGCGTTCTTGGGTATAAGCAAAAGAAGTTTCTAGAGCCGTAACTGATTTTTCAGCAGCCTTGTAACGTTTTAATGCTGAAGCTGCATCGTTGTGGGCAGATTCAATACTTTGACGCAAATTTAATTTTGCCGATTCGTAACTCAAATCAGCAACTTGCTCTTGAATTTTGGCTCGTTGAACGCCAACTCTTGCACTGAAACGATTGAAAATTGGGATAGACAAAGAGAACCGAATTGACTTATTCTCGTTATCAGAAAATTGATCAGAAAATGGTTTGTCTTGGAAAATAGGAGTTGCTGTCATTGTGTACACCTCCTCACCATTACTCCTAATATAATCTCCGGTCTGAACTTCTCTTTGATCTTTAACTCCAATCACTTCTCTATTTGCTCCAGAAAAACCAGTTCCAATCGAACCTGAAACGCTTAGAGTAGGCATATATCCACTTCTTGCAATTTGGGTGTTCTTGTGAGCAGAATATAAATTGTATTCTGCACTTTTTACCTCAGGCATGGTTTCTAAAGCAGATAAATACAATGCTCCAGGGCTAACCAATTCCTTCACGCCATTAAAATTGCTAAGATTTGGACTAGCAATTTCGAAATCTTCAAAACTGTCTAACCGTAACAATTGAGCTAAGTTTAGTTTTGAAATGTTAAGTTGATTTTCTGCATTCACCACATTTAATTCCTCACTAGCAAATTGTGCATCAATATCTTTTAAAGTCCCTTCTGGCAATGCTCCTGCATTAACTTGTTTTTCAATTCTATCAATTTGTTGCTGTGTTATTCTCAATTGCGCTTCAGCGTTCTTAAGTAACTCTTGATTAAACAAAATGCCTAAGAATGAATTTGCGATATTCAAAGAGATATCATTTTTCATTTTATCCAGGTCATACTGAGATGCCTGCTGTTGTGCTTGATTTCTTTTAATAGTATTAACGTTTCTAAAGCCATTAAAAATGGTAAATGTTGAAGAAACAGAAAAAGAATTTGATCGAACTTGACTGTTCGCAAATTGATTTGTAAAAGGATCAATCGTTTGACCAAAATTGTAAGCATGTGACGCAAATCCGTTTAAATCGGGAAGTACATTATACTTTGCCTGTTTAAGATCGTAGTCGGCAAGTTTCTGCGACAATTCGTTTTGTTGAATTTGAAGATTGTTTTCCAACGCATATTGAATGCACTCTTGTAAAGTCCAAACTTTATTTTGTGCTGTCAAATTTGTCAATAAACCGAAAAACAGAATTATACTTAACGAAGTAGCTTTCCATTTAAATTTATAATTACCCATAAGATACTATGATTTGAGGTAAATGTAACACAATATCATGTTGCTAGAAAAAACGAATGTATAATCGGTTTTGAACCAATTTAAAAGGAAAATATTAAAGATGTCTCCTTTCGACAAGGCTAAAAAGCGCTTGTGCTAATGTATTGTCATCTTCCCAGTTGTAGGTGCTTCTTAGGCCACTTTCGAAAAAAGATTTTGCCTCTTCGCCATTTTCGAATTCATTCAGCATTTTAACGGCGTTTTTAAACTCTTGCATATCTCCATCGAACAAATCATTGGCATACAAGTAACGTTCATTTAGGCCTATAGCGCTCATTAAGTCTGCAATAGGTTGTTTTTGAAGGTGACCGCTTATACTAGAATCTTCTATTGCAAATACCTCGTTAATATCGGGCTTAGAAGAAATCTCATTTTCCTCTTCTAATTTCTCCACTAAGTTTTCTACTTGGTCAATGCCTTTTTCATCGTCTTTGACTTCTTCTAAAATCTGATCTAACAAGTCGTCATTCAACAGATAATTTTCTTTAGCCAATTTGTCATTATCAGACTCATCTTCATTTTCGGGAATAGATTCTACTGTCTTTTTTTCAGCAAATAAATCTGAAGTCAACACTTGATCAATAGAATCGTCATTTGTAACCTCTTCTTCAGTGGGGGCCTCAATAATATGATTTAATGTATCATCTGTATTGTTTTCTTTTTCGGTAATGATGGCATCTTGGTCAACTACTTTACGGTCGTTTGACGCCAATGTAGTTTCGTTATCCGTTAAAAATTCCTCCTCTACTTCTTTCGGGATAGGGGTAACAATGAAGTCGTTTGATTGTAGTTCAACTCTTTTGCCTTGCTGTACTTCGCACAAATATCTCAATACGGCAGCTGCCTCGTGTAACTGGTTAATTTTTGAAAGAATAACACCTATTTCAAGAACTGGAATCGTTTCCAGCTCATTTAAATGGTCAGAGCTCTTTTTAATATTATCAATTAATTTAGTAATCTCCGATCGCTTATTTTCAATCTTCATTTTTGTGCTTCTTTTGTTCGATAAATAATACCTTTGCTTTCTTAGTTTAAAAAACAAAATAAGGTAATTATGTTCCTCGAAAATACTATTAATTCTGAAAATCGCAAAGGCTGGATAGAGGTAATCTGTGGGTCTATGTTTTCAGGAAAGACAGAGGAACTTATTCGAAGATTGAAAAGGGCTAAGATTGCCAAGCAAAAAGTTGAAATTTTTAAGCCTGCTATTGATACTCGATATGATGAAGAAGCGGTTGTTTCGCATGATTCAAACCAAATTCATTCGACACCAGTTCCTGCTTCAGCAAATATTCCTTTATTAATTAACGATGAAGAAGTAATTGGAATCGATGAAGCTCAATTTTTTGACATGGAATTAGTGGGGGTGTGTAATCGATTGGCAAATCAAGGAATTAGAGTAATTGTGGCAGGTCTAGATATGGATTACCAAGGTAAACCTTTTGGCCCAATTCCCGCTCTTCTAGCTACTGCAGAATACGTTACAAAGGTTCATGCCATTTGCGTCAAGTGCGGCAATTTGGCAAATCACAGTCACCGAACTACGGGAAATGATAAGTTGGTGATGCTAGGTGAAATAGAAAGTTACGAGCCGCTTTGTAGAGTTTGTTTTTTAAGAGAGGAGGGGCAAAATGGCTAAAAACAAGTCTTATTTTTTAAGTGAGTATAGCGATAATACGTTGGAAGTTAGCTGGAAAGCCATTTTGCACAATATCAATTATTTTAAAAAAAAACTAGACCCGACGACAAAAATCATGCTCATGGTAAAAGCTGCTGCTTATGGCCATTATACCAGCGTTATCTGCAACAGAATAGAATCTGCTCAAATGGCCGATATGTTTGGTGTAGCAACTTTTGCTGAAGGAATGGAGCTCAGAGAGCAGGGGGTTCGTTTGCCGGTGATGGTTCAAAATGTGAATTCTCAGTATTGGAATGTTATGATAGAGCACTGCTTGGAGCCTGTAATTCATTCTTTTCAAGTTTTAGATTCATTTTTGTCGTATCTACAGACTCAAGAAAGTTTGCTTGAAGGTCAATATCCTATTCACATAAAGTTAAACACTGGCATGAATCGACTTGGGTTTAATGAAGAGGATTTACCTGCACTAGTGGACCAATTCAAGAATCAAAAAGCAATTCGAGTGAGTTCCATTATGAGTCACCTAAGTAGTTCGGGAAACTATGCTTCAGAACAATTTACGTTAGATCAAATTGAGTTGTTTAAGAATTTGAGCTTTCGTCTTAAAAATGGCTTAAAGAGTAATGCCTTTTGTCACATCTTAAATACTGACGGGATTAATAATTACTTAGACCATCAGATGGACATGGTTCGATTGGGAATAGGGTTGTATGGAGCTTCTGAAGCTAATGATTTAAAACAAGATTTAATTCAAGTTGCTCGATTTTCAGGTAAAGTAGTCGCTATTCGAAGGGTTTCCGCAAACGAATACATTAGCTACAATAAAAGTGGTTCTGTACCTGAGGATAGTAATATTGCAATACTTTCTTTGGGGTATGCTGATGGATTGCCTCGAAAACTTGGAAACGGAAACTGGGAGGTGGAAATTAACGGTAATCTTTATCCTACTATTGGGAATATATGTATGGATTTATGCATGCTGAACCTTGGGCAAAATAAAGTAAAAATAGGGTCAGAAGCGATGATTTTTGGAGGACATAAAACCTTATTCGACTTTGCTAAAGCACAAGAAACTATAACCTATGAGGCCCTTACCAATATTGGTAATCGCATGAAGCGAAAGTTGGTTTAACAGCTCTTCAAGAATGATTTAATGTGTTCTTTTTGAGAAGGGAAGGCATTAGAATTAATTTCAGGTTTTCTATCCAACTCAGCGAATGCATGTTCCAAATTCAACGATTCTTGGTTAGAAAATACAAATAGTGGATGATTCATTAAATGTTGCGCCAAATACTCCTGTTCTGTCTGTCTTGGGGTGGGAATCAATAAAGCTTTTTGATTCATCGCGACCAAATCCATTATGCTTGAATAACCTGACCTCGCAATTACGAACTCACTTTGCTCTGTTTCTTTCCTGTCTCTTATACACATCTCCGAGCCCACGAGACAGGCAGAAATCTCG
>CAJXRL010000151.1 GCA_913059105.1 uncultured Flavobacteriales bacterium | reverse complement strand
CTACACAGAGTAGATCGTCGGCAGCGTCAGATGTGTATAAGAGACAGCTTCAGATATGTACCTAAAAACTTTAAAAATTGAAGGAATAAAGAACATGGGAAAACTCTTTATTTCGTGGAAAAAGAACAATGCCTTTGATTTAATTCAGTCTCAAAAGTCGTCCTCTTTTGAAAGCAAAGCGAACCAATTTCACATATTAAAGGAAAGCTTTCACCAAAATGGAAAATTTAATTCGGAAGACAGTGCCTATGTTGCGTTTAAAAGGTACGAAATGGCCGCGGAACGCAAACAAGGTAAAGAAGATGGCCGGATTCAACATCTTAAAACCGAAATTCTCTATTTCTTTAAATGGCTTGTTTTTGATAAAGCGGGGCTATTCGCAACTGCACCTCTTAGAGTTTTCGCAAGCATGGTTGTTGTGTTAACCTTCTTCTCATTACTTTATATTATCCTGCCATTTTTTGTTGATGCTGCTATTCTTCCTTCAGTACAACATACTGGAAAGTTGAGTCATGTAGGAACAGCATTTTACCACAGTGCAATAACTTTTTTCACAATCGGTTATGGCGATTTTTTCCCTTCCGGTCATATCAGATGGCTTTCTGCACTAGAGGGCTGGGCAGGAGTATTTTTAATGTCCTACTTTACTGTTGCATTTGTAAGAAAAATACTCCGGTAATTATTTGACATCCTTCATAATCGGCTCCTTCTCTACTGCTGGAGGATGTTTTTGCAAAAGCTTATTTCGTTTGTCAATTTCACCCATCATTCTTGCAGCTTCTCCACTATCTATTCTTCCTCTTTTTTGAAGTCTTTCTATGGTTTTTGATTCGTAATTAAGTAATGACCGAATTGCTTGAGTAGTAGAAACTGCTTTGTATACTCCCGGGTAATGTTTTCTTAAATTTCGGATGAAAGTTTGACCTTCAATCCTATTCCCATTAATCTCATTTTCAATGGTCACCAAAGCGCCTTTATCTTCCTTGCCAGAAATTGTCATGCTTTCCACTAAGCGCAAACTTTCTTCTTGCGCCAAAACAAAGCTTACAGCACAATCATAACTCAAACTCATTCTGTCTAAGTACCAGTCTTTTGCCATATTCCCAATAACTGGATATTCTTTAATTTTATCCAAAATAGAAGGAACCGCCCAACTTTCTTCTAAATCTTTACGTTCGTCGAGACCTTCTCTTCCGCCCTCGTCTAGCAAATGACTAATGTTATCGCTCAGTATCTTAACAGCTTCTGCACCCAACAATCCGTCTCTGAATTGATGCCAATAACTACTTTTCTCTGCTTCTAAAAACCGTTTGCGTAATTCAGCAATACTTTCTATTTCTGCCACCCCTTCGGTTGCAATTATTTCAGTTTGACGCGGAAGGTATTTATTTACTGCATCCCAATCTGATTTCTTTATGTATCGGTCGAATTTTAATCGTTCAATTTGATTTTTTGTGCTCTCATGCAAATAATCCCTTGCGTTAGTTAACATTTGCGCTTTTGCAGGACTTACTTTAGTCAACCCAAGAGCACTTACAATGTATTTAATGGTAGAAGCATTCACCAATAATGTTAGGGTCACAATTCCTGCTGTAAAAAACAAAAACTGATCTTTTATCTCTTTTGAAATAAATTCATCGTCAACACCCGCGACAATAAGTGCTAATGCAAGCCCAATTGCACCTCTTAAAGCTCCAAACCAAACGATAATGGCTTCACTTTTCTGTAAACCATAACCAGAACGATTCATTAATGGGTACAAAAGAAAAATAACAATTGCTCTTACTACATGTATACCAATATAGAAGATCCCTAATAACAAGAAGTCATTTAAATTAAAAATACTTCTCTCAGCAACCACAATCCCTACAATTAGGAAGATTAAACAGTTCGCAATAAAACCTGCTAATTCCCAAAATTCGTGCATAAAGTGTTCCACTTGAGGACTAATTCTCGACCGCCCTACTCCGCCTATAATTAACCCGAGAGCCACCAAACCTAAAACTCCAGAAACATGGAACGTATGCTCTGCCACGTAAAAAGTTAGATAAGCAGCAGCAATTACTAAACTGGTTTCAACTAAGGCATCATTAAATACATTCCGAATCCAGCGCAAAACAATGAAACCAAATAAACCACCAATGAACAATCCTCCAATTACAACTCTAAAAAATTCCAATATCGGACTGCCATCTGTTGCATCTCCTGTAATCCCAAGAAAGAATACCATGAATAAAACAATCGCCGTCCCATCATTTAATAAAGATTCCCCTTCAATTAAAGTTCCCAGTTTCTTACTAGCGCCCAATTCTTTTAGTAAAGCAACTACAGCCACGGGATCCGTTGCACTAACAATGGCTCCAAACATTAATGCCAACGGCCAATTCCACGCACCTAAACCAATTCCTGCATACTTCAAACCCATTGCCAAGGCAGCAGTTAATGCAAGCGCTACTAATATTCCAGGTACTGCAAGTAAAATTGCATTTGTAGACGTTTTCTTGAACGTATGCAAGTCCATTGCGTACGAAGCTTCAAATATCAAAATGGGCAAAAATATGAATAACAGCATATGAGGGTCGATGTTTGCTGCGAAATCAATTGAATTACTAATTGCAGTAAACTCTAGGTTGAAATCAAAAATGTGAAACTCCCCAAGTAAACCAAGCCGATTTATTACCCCGAGTGCAAGGCCAATAATCAAGAGTAGCACAGTAAAAGGAAATGGACTTCGTTTTACAAAATGTCTTGTTGCTACACCAATAATGATAGCGAGAATAATAAACAATAACGGAGCTGTATCAGTTTTATGTCCGCCTTCATGTTCTTCTTGGGCATGAGCTCCATCCTTTTCAGAAACCTCTTCTTGATTTGCGCCTCCTTCATTGTCATGTTGTTCAAAAAAGGTGATATTCTCATTCCCATTTGTATCACCATTCCCGGCAAAACTGACCGTAGAAATGAGCAATAACAATAAGAGTGAAAACAATTTTACAGGCAAAAATCGAAATATCATAATTAATTTTTTAATACCCTAAAGATAGAAACATATTTTAAAATCCATAGAATTGATATCAACTCGCACATCTATTATCATTTATGGCGAAATATTTATTAAATAAAAAAAATAAATTAACATTTAAATTCACCAGAATAAATTAATTTCGTCCTCCCTCGCATGTGCTAGGGTTCAACTAATTAACAATTTAATATTTTATGAGAAAAATTAACTCTTTATTACTTATTTGCCTTCTCGCTTTGAGCTTCCATTTAAGTGCACAAATCACAACATTCCCTTATTCCGAGGATTTTGAGTCAGGGAACGGAGGATATACGGTTACGGGTACAAATCCTTCTTGGGCCTTCGGTACACCAACGTCAGGAATTTTAAATGGAGCTTGTCAAGGTGACAGCACATGGGTAACAAATCTTTCTGGTTCGTACAATAACAATGAAGCTTCTCAGCTAGTGTCACCTGGATTTGATTTTACAGGATTGGCTAGTGATCCTATCATAAGATTTGACCATAATTACGAAACGGAATCTTGTTGTGATGAAGGATGGGTAGAAATTTCTACTAATGGTGGTACTACTTGGAGTAAAGTAGGAACTTCAGCTTCTGGTACTAACTGGTATAATGATAGTGGTAACGACTGGTGGGATGGAAGTTCTTCAGGATGGAGAATTGCTTCTCATACTTTAACTGGTTCAGCCGGAATGGACAGTGTTAAAATTAGATTTGCAATTAGTACTGATGGTAGTGTTTCTAGAGATGGTTTTGCTGTTGATAATATTATTATTTCTACAGGACCAGTTTTAGATCCTGCTTTAGCTTCATTTTTTAGACCTTCAGGTATTGGCGCTTTTGGTAGTGCGGATACTGTTGAAGTTAACTATACAAATTCAGGAACAGCTTCATTGAACTCGGTAAGTGTATGCTACGTTTTAGACAATGGAACACCAGTTTGTCAAACATTCTCTGATACGGTAGCTGCCGGTGCATCAACAACTTTAGCGTTTACTCAAACGGCAGATTTATCTGTAGCAGGGAGTCATTCTTTAACTTCTTACATTCAAACAGCTAATGCTACAACTTGTAATGATACAATTAGCACAAGCTTAACAACAACTCTTCTTATTAACACTTTCCCTTACATTGAAGATTTTGAAGCAAGTTCAGGAAACTGGGGTGCAACAGGAACAAATTCAACTTGGGCTCATGGTGTTCCTTCAGGACCAGTAATCAGCTCTAGTGCTGGTTGTGGAACTCAAGCATGGGTAACTAACTTGACTGGCAACTATAACAATAACGAAAACTCGCAAATTGAATCGCCAACATTTGACTTTTCTGGTTTATCGACAGATCCTATTTTACGTTTTGATCATAATTTCATAACAGAAAGCTGTTGCGATGAAGGTTGGGTAGAAGTATCTACTAACGGTGGTAGTACTTGGAACAAAGTAGGAACATCTGCTTCAGGAATTGCCAACTGGTACAATGACGGTAGTAATAACTGGTGGGACGGATCTTCTTCAGGATGGAGAGTTGCAGCTCATGTTTTAACTGGTCTTGCAGGACAATCGAATGCAAAAATTAGATTTAATTTTTCTTCAGACGGGAGTGTTTTTAGAGATGGTTTTGCAGTAGACAACATTGTTATTTTCGAAACGCTTAACGATCCTGCTGCTGCTGAATTAATTCAGCCTGCTGCGCTTGTTGGCGGTTTAACTGCAACAGAAACAGTTGAATTAAGCGTAACAAATGCAGGAACAACAGCAATCACTTCAATTCAATTATGTTATATAGTTGATGGTGGTACTGCTGTTTGTGAAACATTCACAACTAACATTGCTGCGTTAGCGACTGATAGTTTAACTTTTGCTGCTACTGCAGATTTTTCTGCAGGTGGAGCTCATACATTAGATGTATACGTTGGATCTACAAACGATTATGTTTGTAACGATTCACTAAGCGCAAATCTTACCACAATTTTATGTGCAATCCCAACAGCTAATGCAACTAGCACGACGGCAACAAGTGCAACATTTTCTTGGATAGAAAATGGCACTGCTACTCAATGGGAATTGCAATGGGATACAACAGGCAATGTTCTTGGTTTTGCAAATTCAATTATTGTAAACACAGATACATTCACAACCATCACACAATTAGTTGCAGAAACATCGTATGACTGGTATGTAAGAGCAATTTGCGGACCTGGCGACTCAAGTTCATGGACTAGAGCGCTCTCATTTACTACTCCTTGCGCGTCAATTACTGCTCCTTTTGTTGAAGATTTTTCTACTTTTGTCCCAAATTGTTGGGATGAAGCTACTAGTGGGGACATCTCTACTGGACCAACAAACTTTGGATCAGGAAACTGGGGCGCTTCTAATGGTGCTGTACGAGTTAATTTATACACAACTTCAACTCATGACTGGATAGTTTCTCCAACAATTGATCTTTCAGCAGGTGGATTAGAATTAGCAATTGATGCTAGAGTTTATGCGTTCTCAGGTGGAGGGACCTCTGTTATGGGTTCAGATGATACTGTCCACGTAGCAATCTCAACAAATGGAGGATCAACTTGGTCTTCAATCTATTCTTGGAATGCAGGTAATGGATTAGGTAATACGTTAAGTACTTATGTTATTGATTTAAGCTCGTATACAGGCACTAACAACATTATTGGATTTTATGCTGACGAAGGCACAACAAATGATCCAGAAGATTATTATTTCGAAATAGATAATTTCGAAATAAGAGTGCCTCCGTTATCATACTACCCAGTTGGAATTCTTAATACTGTAGACGCTACTGGTGTTGCAGATTCATTAGGAGTATATGCTTGGACATCTGGAACAGTTGTTGGAGTTGATATGCGAGGTGGTAACGGCATTCAATTTACATTTATTGATAATTCTACTTCTGCGCAAGAAGGTTTGGGAGTTTTTAGTTCAAGTAATACAAGTGGATACGTTGTTACTGAAGGAGATTCTATTATGATCAGAGGAACTATAGGTCAATTTAACGGATTGACTCAACTCGCTCCAGATTCTATTAGGGTAATTAGTTCAGGTAATACGATACCAACACCAATGGTAGTGACAGATCTTGATGAAACGACAGAATCTAGATGGTTAAGTATTCCAACAAGCTGGGTATCCTTAAGCACTAGTGGATCAGGTTCATCTAATGTTGATTTAACCAATGGTACGGATACAATAACCATGAGAATAGATTCTGACACAGACATCAACGATAGCTTAACTGCATCAACGCCAATTATTCCTGGCGATACTATTTGCGGGCTGTTCGGTATTGGTGGACAATTTGATAGTTCTGTTCCACGAACAAGTGGATATCAAATTTTCCCAATGCGCTGGTCAGATTTAACGATCTGTAGACTGTTTGTTCTACCTTACTACCCAGTTGGCATTCTTAATGCTGTAGACACAACTGGTGTTGCAGATTCTTTAGGAGTATATGCTTGGACATCTGGGACTGTAGTTGGAATTGACATGCGAGGAGGTAACGGTATTCAATTTACATTTATTGATAATTCTACTTCTACGCAAGAAGGTATGGGAGTTTTCAGTTCAAGTAATACAAGTGGATACGTTGTTACAGAAGGAGATTCTATTATGATCAGAGGAACTATAGGTCAATTTAACGGATTGACTC
>CAJXRL010000150.1 GCA_913059105.1 uncultured Flavobacteriales bacterium | reverse complement strand
AGATTTCTGCCTGTCTCGTGGGCTCGGAGATGTGTATAAGAGACAGGTATTCCAATATATGTGCAAAGATTAACAGGAATAACTGATAAAATGGTATCTACGGCGCCAGTTTTTGCCGATGTTGCTGATGACATAGCTGCATTTTTAAATGGCTCATGTTTTGTTGCTCATAATGTAAAATCTGATTACAGTTTTATTAAAGATGAACTAGATAAAGCAGGAATAGAATTTACGAGTGAACAACTCTGCACTTTAGAGCTATCAAAAGCATTAATTCCGGAAGCGAGTCATCATGGATTAGGTAAAATCTGTAAGCACTTAGAAATAGAAGTGCCCAATCGTCACAGAGCGACTGGTGACGCTTTAGCTACTGTAAAGCTTTTTCAGCATTTGCAAGAGATTGATAGTACGGACAAAATTCAAAGACTCATCAGAAAAGTATAATGGAAAAACCTCCTTCCAATTTCAATCTTTGGTTAAAGCGAATTGGAATCGGTGGTTTTATTTTCTTTTTGGTGAAAGGAATAATTTGGTTGGTAGTCTTGTTTGGCCTAGGTAATTACTTTGGTTGTTAAAAGAAATACGAAAAGTTAATTTGAGCAGTTGGATTTACATTCAAAGTAGTACTTTTTGAAATATCTTCTCTGCTGTTAAAAGTTGAACTTCTTGTTCCTCCTGCCGTTGTAGTTGTTGTATTATCCGAAACACTTCCACCAACACTCACATATTGAAGCCCAAGATACAATTCACTTCCTACACTAAAATTCTTCGCTAAAAAATAATTAAATCCTCCTCCAAGGTTTATCCCTAAAGCAAAACCTCCATCTCGTATAATCTCTCTTTCAGTAGATTTAGTGCCAATACTTGAAATTTCACGGTTTTCAATTTCATTTTTTGTCTTTCCAATCAATGAAATATCCAGTTGTCCAAATACATATGGATCTAATCTCTTGTTAGCGGTAAGGTGTTTTTCGATACCTGCCGAAAGATTGAAACTAACACTTCGTCTAAGGGAATCTTCTTCAATTAACAAAGCTCCTGAACTATCTGCAGTCTCCCTCACTATCTTATTCAAATTAAAGCCAAAACCTGCACGTAAGGCTAAATCATCGGAAAAATAATACTTTACAAATAATATATTTTGGCCATAAGAATTGCTATTGGTTGATAATTGAATATTGTCAATTAACCCATCAACAACAATAGATGCTCCAACGTCTCCAGCCTTAGGTAAAAAGCCCTTCGTTGTGTCTTGCGCCGTGGTCGAAAACGATAATAAACAACCTATTGCAATTAGGGTAAGTAATTTTAATCTATTCATGACTTTCCTGTTTGAAAACAAATAACCGAAAACTAGAGCAGTTATTGTTTAACTTTTAAAAGATTTATCTTGCAACATAGGCACAAAACTGAATTCCCCGAAAGTCTCAGTTTGGAAGTTAGTATCCGTTAATTTTGTTAGACGTTGCATTTCTTGCTTATCTGAATCCCCCAAAGGAATAACCATCATTCCTCCAACTTTCAATTGGTCAAGAAGATCTTGCGGAATTATGGGCGCTGCGGCAGTAATAATAATTTTATCAAATGGGGCATAACCTGGCAAACCTTTAAAGCCATCGCCAAAAAACAACTTCGGAAAATACCCCAGTTGATTGAGCATCTTTTTTGACTTCATGTGCAAAGAGCGATGCCTCTCTATGCTAAAAACTTTCACCCCCATTTCCATTAGGACACTGCATTGATAGCCAGACCCTGTCCCAATTTCTAATACTTTCTCGCCCTTTTTTAATTCTAACAATTGAGTTTGAGTAGCAACTGTAAAGGGATGAGAAATAGTTTGATCTGATCCAATCGGAAAAGCTTGGTTCTTATATGCAAAATTTACAAATGCATTGTCTAAAAACAAGTGCCTCGGAACGTTATCAATTGCCTCAAGAACAGACTCATCACTAATGCCTTTTGACCGTAAAAGTTCAACTAGTTTACGGCGCATTCCTTTATGTCTGTAGGTATCATTAAGCATCCTGCAAAAGACGATGATTTAATGATTCCTTGTGTTGAATAATGTGCTTCTTTTTCAATAAAAAAATGTTAACAAAGCTCCACTGCCTTTTCACATTTTAAAACCTGCTTTTCCGTACTTTGTAAAAAATCAATTTATGCTAAAAGTAGGTGTTTTAGGTGCAGGTCATTTGGGTAAAATTCACATCCGAATTTTATTAGAACATGAAGATTTTGCCTTAGTTGGATTCTATGATCCAAATAAAGAAAATGCAATAAAGGTTTCCAAAGAATTTAATCTACGAGCTTTTGATTCTATTGAAGAGTTAGTAAAAGAAGTGGAAGCAGTAGATATTGTAACGCCTACTTTATCCCATTATGATTGTGCAGTAACTGCAATTAGACAAACAAAACACATCTTCATTGAAAAACCGATTACCAATACTGTTGAAGAGGCTCGAAAATTAATTAGCTTATCAGAAGAAGCGGGAGTTACCGTTCAGGTTGGACATGTAGAACGATTCAATCCTGCCTTCACTGCAACAAAACCATTCATTAAACATCCAATGTTTATTGAATCCCATCGCTTGGCTCAATTTAACCCAAGAGGCACTGATGTTTCTGTTGTTCTTGATTTAATGATTCATGATTTAGATATTATTCTAAGTATTGTAGACAGCAATGTTAAAAGAATTAGTGCAAGTGGTGTTGCTGTGGTAAGCGATACTCCTGATATTGCAAATGCCAGAATTGAATTTGACAATGGTTGTGTTGCAAATTTAACTACGAGCCGTATCTCATTAAAAAACATGAGAAAAACTCGCATATTCCAAAAGGACGCATATCTCTCAGTAGACTTTCTAGAGAAACAAAGTGAGGTTGTTCGACTCTCTAATGTTGAGGGTGAACCTGATCCTCTTTCCGTTACAATTGATTTGCCAGATGGAAAAGGTCAAAAATTAATCTATTTTGAAAAGCCTGATGTTGAAAGTAACAATGCAATTAAAGACGAGCTAACTGCCTTTGCTAAAGCCATTAACACCAAAACAACTCCACCGGTTAGTATTCACGACGGATACAAAGCACTGGATGTAGCCTATCAAATTATTCAAAAATTAGAGATTAACAGGCAAAACTCTATTGTTTAAACAATAATTAGGAATTTTGCACGTTCCGTTACTAAACTCTAACTTCTTCCTATGAAGAACCAGTACCTGCTAGTTGTATGTATTACAATCCTTTCACTTTTATCTTGTGAAAAGCAAAAAGCGATTGTACCTGGGTTTTTAAAAATAGATGATGTTGTACTGAAGTCTTTAGCTTTCCAAGGTTCTAATAGTGATCGAATTACCGATATAAATGTATTTGTGAATGAACAATCAATTGGGATTTTCGAATTGCCGGCACTCATTCCAATTCAAAAGACAGGTAATGTAAATCTTAAAATTCGAAGTATCATCTATAAAAACGGACAATCGAATGAAAAAGTTGATTATCCATTTTATACCACATTTGAATTAGACACTATCATTGTGCCTGAAGCACAAATGGAACTAACGCCAGTAGTGGAGTATGAAAGTACCGCCATATTTGATGACCCGTGGTCTGGCGAAGATTTTGAGACTGGTGTTGACTTCAATTACAATCCTCTATCTGACACTGTATTTCAACGAACTTCGAATTCTTCTGAAGCGTTTGAAGGAGCTTCGGGTTTAGCGTATCTTACTGAAGACATGGACTTTTTTGAAGCTTGGTCACCTACCTTTTCTAATATTCCGAGAAATGGAACCGCTGTTTGGTTGGAGATGAATTATAAATCCACTCACGTATTTGGAATCAGTGTGTTTGTGAACGGAACATCAGTATCAAATCAAAATGCGATTGTATTTTTTAATCCAAGAGCAACTTATGGTAAAGTCTACGTTGAGTTAAACTCCGTTTTTTCTACCTTATCTGGGGCAATAAATTATACACTTGCCATTGGCTTTCCAAAACAAAAAGGTGAAACAGCTCAATTTTATGTAGACAACGTTAAATTAGTTCGATTTGAATAGAACTCTTCAAGCCCTTAAGTACATACTATTTGACTTTATAACTGCTGCTATAGCTTGGGCATTGTTTTTTAGATTTCGTAAACTTTATCTTGAACCTTCAAAGTTTGGATATGATGTCCCTTTAAATATTGATGACACCTTTATTTATGGTTTGTTATTTATTCCTACAGCTTGGGTGCTTTTATACGCTGCGACAGGTTTTTATAAAACCCCTTATCGAAAATCGAGACTAAAAGAACTAAGTCAAACGTTAACCGTAAGCATATTAGGCTGTACGTTATTATTCTTCGTTTTCATCCTTGATGATGAAATCAACACTTACAAAGATTATTATCTATCTTATTTATACATCCTATTTTTTCACTTTGTTATTACTTACCTGTTCAGGTTTTTAATGACCAGCAGAACGGTTTACCGGATTCAAAACAGAGAGATTTGGTTCAATACCATCATGATTGGCTCAAATCAAAAAGCGGTTCGACTTTTTCAAGAAATGGAAAATGAAAAAAAATCGTTTGGAAATAAATTTATTGGATTTGCCCGAGTAGATAAAAAAAATGAATACCTGCTAAAAGATCATCTCCCTTTTTTAGGTAATTCAGACGAGTTAAAAAAGATAATTCAAGAAAATGGAATTGAAGAAGCTATTATAGCAATCGAATCTTCAGAGCACAAAAGCCTTGAAAACATTATTGGAGAGTTAGAAGGACTAAATGTTATCATAAAGGTTATTCCCGATATGTATGATATACTTAGTGGTTCAGTAAAAATGAGCTCGATTTTCGGAGCACCTCTTATTATTATCAATCGGGAGATTATGCCAGCCTGGCAACAAACCATGAAAAGAGGAATGGACATTGCCGCGTCCGTTTTTGTCTTGACTGTTTTTAGTCCTCTTTATCTAATTGTTAGCCTTCTTGTTAAAACCAGCTCTAAAGGCCCTGTTATCTTTTCTCAAGAACGTATTGGTATTCATGGCAAACCATTTATGATTCATAAGTTTCGGTCTATGTATACTGATGCAGAAAAACTTGGCCCCGCATTATCAAGTGAAAACGATCCTAGAATTACATCTTTTGGTAAATTCATGAGGAAAACAAGATTAGATGAAATTCCTCAATTTTATAATGTTCTGATTGGCGACATGGCCTTAGTAGGACCCCGCCCGGAAAGGCAATTTTTTATCGATAAAATTGTAGAAAAGGCGGCTCACTACAATCATTTACTTAAAGTTAGACCAGGTATAACTTCTTGGGGACAAGTGAAATATGGCTATGCTGAAAATGTCGACCAAATGGTTGAACGTTTAAAATACGACATTATTTATATAGAAAACATGTCACTTACAGTTGACATTAAAATTTTGATATACACGGTCCTGATTGTAATTAAAGGCAGCGGAAAATAAGTTTTGTCTGCCGTACTCCATTGGGTAATTTAGCACCTTTAAAATTTGATATTATGAAGAATGTAGCTGTTATAGGAGCAGGAACCATGGGAAATGGCATTGCTCACACTTTTGCCCAGTTTGGATACCAAGTATCGTTAATTGATATTTCTCAAGATTCGTTGGATAAAGCAATCAAGACAATCACAAAAAACCTTGACAGATTAGTAGTTAAAGAGCGCTTAACAGTAGCTCAAAAAGACCAAACTCTTAACAACCTTACCACGTTTACAAAACTAGAAGAAGGTGTAAAAGCTGCTGATTTAGTAGTAGAAGCTGCTACTGAAAATATTGAAATTAAACTTAGTATTTTTAAAACGTTAGATAAGATTTGTGCACCTGAAACTATATTAGCAAGTAACACTTCATCAATTTCAATTACAAAAATTGGATCTGTTACCAATCGACCCGATAAAGTTATTGGAATGCACTTTATGAATCCAGTTCCAATAATGAAGTTGGTAGAAATCATTCGAGGTTATGCAACTTCTGATGAGGTGACAAACCTGATTATGGAAACTTCTAAAAAGCTTGGAAAAACTCCCACCGAAGTAAATGATTACCCAGGTTTTATTGCCAACCGGATTTTAATGCCAATGATTAATGAAGCAATTTATTCCCTGTATGAAGGAGTTGCTGGTGTTGAAGAAATTGACACAGTAATGAAACTAGGTATGGCTCATCCAATGGGGCCTCTTCAATTAGCTGATTTTATTGGCTTAGATGTATGTTTATCCATTTTACATGTCTTGAATGACGGATTTGGAAATCCCAAATATGCTCCTTGTCCATTGCTAGTAAACATGGTAACTGCAGGTAAATTAGGCATTAAGTCTGGCGAAGGATTTTACAATCACACGCATGGAACAAAAGAGTTAATTGTTGCTGATAATTTCAAATAAAGGCTCAATAAATTATATAAAAAAGCGAATTGAAAAGTTCGCTTTTTTATATAATAATTTTTATCCATTTTTGGTTTACATAAAACGACTATGGCATTATTTCAGGAATTCGAAAAACAAGGAGTTAAGTTATTCAGGTATAGAGGAACTCTTCCCATTTTTATATTAGTTGCAGCGCTTGCCTTGTATGGATTTGAAGAGTACAGTAATCAAAAAAATTCATTTCTATATTGCTTTGGAATTCCATTTGGACTGTCTCTTATACACATCTGACGCTGCCGACGATCTACTCTGTGTAGATC
>CAJXRL010000149.1 GCA_913059105.1 uncultured Flavobacteriales bacterium | reverse complement strand
GATTTCTGCCTGTCTCGTGGGCTCGGAGATGTGTATAAGAGACAGAAGTTAAACCTCGATAACAATGGTTTAATGAGGTATTGAGAAGTTTCATTTATACCCATTTTTGGAACTAACTCTGTTCCCCTGGGTTTGCCAATAAATCCTTTTCTTTGAACCCCCGACACGCTAAATCCCATAGGAAGTCCATCAATTCTTTTTGAAATAGCTTCCCAATTAAAGGCAAGTTGTGGTTTGACTTTAGAACGGTCAAACAACAGAGCTTCGCAAGACGAACAAAACCCTTTGGTATTATTCTTTAAACAACCGTTACATTGTGCCATGCTCTATGTTTTTAACAGTAATTGCTCCAATCGTATCGTATTGACAGGTAAGTGCTAATAAGCTCCAATCATCACTAGGGTCTATGCTTAATACTTTACATAGCTGCTCTCTATTCTCCCCTTCGCTAAGAATGGATTTGAAGTAGTGAAATAATTCTTTGGAGTGATATGTTTTTTGAGTCTTAGGCATGTTTACCGAAATTGGTCGAGTGGCATCATCTGCAATAAAGGCATCGTTATATTCAAAATGGAAGCCCTCATCATTTACCCACAGTTCGCCTGCTGTATGATTTCCTTTGTAAATGACCTGCAATTTATTATCAATCTTCATAACGTACTATTGACGTTTTTTTATTTCCACTTTCATTTCTAAATTGAGATATTCAAAAATGCCGTGTAAGATCTCAAATGTTGGATTTGTCACACCCCGTTCAATTTTTGAAATGGTCGTTTTTGACATGCTAGTCAGTTCGGCTAAATCTCTAATCGTTAAACCTAGTGTCGTTCTTCTCTGTTTTATCAGTTTCCCTAATTCTTCTAATTCCATAACGATGTACCATTATAATGGTAATATTTTCTCAAATATACATATTTTCATTTGAATTGTCATGAATGTACCATTGTAGTGGTATTTTATTGCCAAAAACAGTATGAATGAGCTTTAATTTCGATTTGTATCAGTATAGTGGTACAGCAGATAAATGATTCTAAATAATCGTTCAATTTTTTTGCAATCAGCTGTAATTCTGACCGCATCAATTTCCTCCTATTTCAACTGCTTTCAATACCTTTGAAAGAAATGAAATCATGAAGCGAATTGCCGTTTTTACTTCAGGTGGAGATGCTCCAGGAATGAACGCATGTGTGCGAGCAGTTGTACGAACTGCTTTGTATCATAACGTTGAGGTATACGGAATTGTAAGGGCGTATGACGGAATGATCTCTGGCGATTTTATTCCCTTAGAATTTAATTCGGTAAGCAACATTATTCAACGGGGAGGTACCATTTTAAAGAGTGCTCGTTGCGATGAATTTAGAACGGTAGAAGGGCGAAGAAAGGCTGCAAAGCAATTAAAAAAATTCAACATTGATGGCGTAGTTGCCATAGGAGGAGATGGAACTTTTACCGGAGCGCAAATTTTCACTAAAGAACATGGCATCCCGTTTATTGGTTGCCCAGGCACTATAGACAATGATTTATTCGGCACAGACAATACCATTGGGTACGATACAGCGTTGAATACGGTGATAGAGGCAGTAGATAAAATTAGAGATACGGCAGATGCACATGATCGTTTATTTTTTGTGGAGGTGATGGGAAGAGATGCAGGTTTTATCGCTTTACGTTCGGGCATTGCAGTAGGAGCTGATGCGGTTTTAATTCCTGAAACCGCAACTTTTGTAGACAGTTTAATCAAACGATTAGAACGTGGAAGAGCGCACAGGAAGACAAGTTCTATTATTATTGTTGCGGAAGGCGACGATGGTGGTGGTGCGTATGAAGTGGCTCGAAAAGTGAAAGAAAAATACAATCAATACGAAACAAAAGTCACTGTACTGGGCCACATTCAGCGCGGAGGAAGTCCTTCAGCATATGACAGAGTACTGGCTAGTATGTTGGGTAAGGCAGCTGTTGAAGCACTGTTGGAAGGACGAAGAAATGAAATGGCAGGAGTAGTAAATAAAAAAGTGGCCTTTACCAGTTTTCAAAGGGCCATAAAACACAATCGCGAAATAAACAAAGAGTTGCTGCATTTAGCAGAATCGTTGGCCTAATATGAGTGTAAGAGAAACAAAATTTGTTCAGGTAATACTGCCTTTGGCCTTGCCGCAAACCTTCACCTATCGGGTTCCACACGAATGGAACGATGATATTATGATAGGGCAACGGGTAATTGTGCAGTTTGGTAAAGGCAAGAAGCAGTATTCTGCCATCGTCGCTGACATTCACAATACACCACCTTCCAGTTACCAAGCAAAATACCTAGAGGCGATTTTGGACGAAAATCCAATCATTCATCCGGTACAACTTAAATTTTGGAATTGGATCGCAGATTATTACATGGCCAACATTGGCGAAGTAATGGTTACCGCTTTGCCAGGTGGGTTACGTTTAGCAAGTGAAACTAAGGTACTGCTGCATCCAGAATATCAAAATAACATAGACAATTTAACGGACGACGAATACTTAGTGGTGGAAGCCCTAGAAGTTCGGAATGTATTAGAATTGAGTGAAATTTCTCAAATCCTGAACATCAAATATGTTCAGTCCAAAATAAAATCGCTGATAGAGAAAAAGGCGGTAATGGTGGAAGAGGAGTTAAAGCAACGCTACAAACCCAAAATGATCGATTACGTTCGATTGACTTTTGAAGCAAATAAGGAAGAACGACTCAAAGAAATTTTTGATGAGTTGGGAAAAGCGCCACGGCAATTGGAGTTATTAATGACTTTTATTCAATTGAATGGTCGATATACTGCTCAATCCCAGGAAGTCAAAAAAATTGACCTTCAAAAGCTGATTGGAGCAACTTCTTCTTTGGTGAATCAATTGGTTCACAAAGATATTTTTGAAGTTTATAAAGTAGAAGCAGGTCGGTTGAGCAGCACAGAAGCTAGTTCAAAAGAGAAAGACTTAAACGAATACCAGCAAGTAGCGTACAAAGAGATAAAAACGTTTTTTAAAGAAAAATCCACAGTGTTGTTGCACGGTGTCACTTCTTCAGGGAAAACGGAGATCTACATCAAGCTAATTCAAGAAGCGATTACTGACAAAAAGCAGGTATTGTACTTGTTACCAGAAATTGCATTGACTACTCAAATTGTGACTCGTTTGCAAGCCATTTTTGGAGAAAAGGTAGGTGTTTACCACTCGCGGTTCAATGAAAATGAACGGGTAGAAGTATGGAACAATGTCTTGAAATTCAATCCGGGACATTACGAAGATTTTCAGATTATTTTAGGAGCTCGTTCTTCTCTGTTTTTACCTTTCTCAAAGTTGGGCTTAATCATAGTAGATGAAGAGCACGAGAATACCTTTAAGCAATACGACCCTTCACCACGGTATCAAGCTAGAGATGCATCCTTAGTATTGGCCAACATGCAAGGGTCAAAAGTATTGTTGGGTTCTGCTACGCCTTCCATAGAAAGTTATACCAACGCCAAAGAAGGCAAGTATGGTTTGGTAACGCTCTCGAAACGGCACGGCAACGTTACTTTACCTGAAATTACTTGCGCCGATGTAAAAGAGGCCACGAGAAAGAAGAAGATGAATTCTCATTTTACGCCGGAGTTGTTAAAAATGATGGAGGAGAATTTGGAAGCTGGCAAGCAAATCATCCTCTTCCAAAACAGACGAGGTTATTCACCAGTTATGATGTGCGATACCTGTGGAAACGCTCCCCAATGCGTGAACTGCGATGTGAGTTTGACTTATCATAAATTCAAACGAGAACTGAATTGTCATTACTGCGGTTACCACACCAATTTGCCAACAGCTTGCCCTTCTTGTGGCGATACCAATTTGCAAGTGAAAGGCTTTGGAACGGAAAAGATAGAGGAGGAGCTGGCTATATTCTTGCCGGATGCAAAAATTGGACGGATGGATTTGGACACCACGAGAGCAAAGCAGGCGTACCATCAAATTATTACAGCTTTTGAAGAAAAGGAAATTGATGTTTTGGTGGGAACCCAAATGGTGGCCAAAGGACTAGATTTTGAGAATGTAGGAATGGTGGGAGTTCTGAATGCTGACAGCATGCTCAATTTTCCTGATTTTAGAGCGTTTGAGCGCTCATATCAACTTATGTCACAAGTAGCAGGTAGAGCGGGACGTAAGAAAGACAGAGGGCAGGTACTGATTCAAACCTTTAATCCGGAACATCAAATTATTCGACAAGTAATTGACAGTGATTATTTGGGAATGTATCGGAACGAATTAATAGACCGACGAAACTTTCAATATCCACCGTTTTATCGCTTAATTCAACTCACCTTAAAACACAGAGATGAGCGCAAAATTGAAGAAGCTGCACTCTATTTAGCCGGTCGATTAAAGCAAACGTTTGGCAAACGAATTTTAGGTCCTGAAGCTCCAGGAATTGCTAGAATTCGAAATTTTTACCATCAAAATATTCTCTTTAAAATAGAAAGTAAAGCCTCGATTAAAAAAGCCAAGCAATTGCTAAGAGAGGAATTGCAGTTGTTTGCGGTTCATGATTTGTACAAATCTGTGAGAGTAGTCGTGGATGTGGATCCGGTGTAAGAATTAGGAATTAAGAATTACGAATGTTGAATGAACATTACGATTCGAAAACATTTAGATCTAGTATTTTAATGTGAGAATAAACTTTGATCCAGTTCAGTTAGTTGCAAATGTAAATTTATAATAATCAACAACTTGAGGTTTTTTGCTTCAAGTATTGAATTAATAAGTTAGTCTACCATTGAATCATTGAATCAGTCAATAATTCAATCAACCAGGGAATCGATAAACCCATCTATTCTTCTTCAAATTTTTTCTTGTTCTATTTTTCTCAAAAATTAATATGTACGCCATACCGTGTTGCGTAAAGGACAACATAGAAACAATTTATATAAATTCTATATTACTAAAGCAGTATCTATTGCTTTGTTTGTACTTCGAGGGGCAGAATTATTTAAGTCCTTTATTAATAGTTATCTAATTTTTTGTAGCTCAATACTATTGTGATTTTATTGTACCTCCGGAGGCCTCTAGATACCTTCGGAGGCCTTTAACTTTTTTTCAGTAGAATATTTGCAGTGTCAATTCATCGAATGACTTGCGAAAGTTAATATTACTAAGCTCTTTACCCTGCATTTAAAAGGATGAAAGAGTCACTGAAAAAGAGTGATGCCACTTCGAGATAATTGTAGTGTAAAATCAATTTCAAAGCCGGGAAAAGGGAATTAAAATATTTCTGGGCTAAGAATTTGATAGAACAACTTCCCAACCGTGCGGCCGCACATTTTAAAACAATTTTTTAATCGGAATTGGCTTCAATGCCTCAACGGAGAGATTATGTCTTCACGGTAAAAGAGGCCAATTCATAAAATTCAAATTATGAAAAATTTAAAAATTTTGGCCATCTTGGCTTGTGCTGTATTCGCTTTATCGAGCTGTGAAAAAGAGGTTCTTCAAGACCCGGCTTCGTCAGAAAAAGTAAAAGTAACTACTGAAAAATCTGGAGGTGGCCAAGATGAGCAACCAATTATAATTTATGGCCTTACACAGAATTTGTCTAGTGTTGCCATTGAAAATGCGGAAGTGAAAATGTATGAAGCGGTAACGAATCAATACCTAAGTACCGATTATACCGATTCAGAAGGAAATTTTGAATTTTCTGAATTAATTGGGAGCTATTATTTTGTTATTGATGCTACAGGTTATTCAACTTTTCAAAGCTTAGACCTAAGTTTTCCATCGAACAATGGAATCACTTTTACACTATTATGATACAGTGAAATTGTAGGGCATACTATTAAACGCAATCCAGTTCACTGGATTGCGTTTATGTATTAAAAAATCAAGGTGTAGGAAGTTCCAGAATCATTTTGTTGGTTCAACTTTGCATCCATTTGCTTTACCATCTGATCAATAAGCTCTAACCCGATAGAAGATGAATGAGCGCTGCCCTTAATTCCCGCGCCATTATCCGAGATAGAGAGCTCATGTTTTTGCTGTTTCTTCTCTAATGTAATGTGAAGAATAGATGTATCAGAATTGCTTAATCCGTATTTAAAAGCGTTCGTAATTAATTCATTACAAATTAATCCCAATGGCAAAGCTTTATCTGCGTCTATTTGCACTGGTTCTAATTCAACCATCACTTTTGTTTCTGGTTGCTTGAAAAGCAAAGAGAGGTTAGCGATTAAGTTCTCTAAGTATGTATCTAATTGGATCACGGTTTTACTTAAATCATTTGACTGATAAAAGTGCTGATGTAAGGTGGTAATCACTTTAACCCGATTACTACTTTCTTGAATCACTTCTTTTGCTGCAATGTTTTCTAATTTACGTTGCTGAAAACTCAATAATCCTGCTAGTAACTGTAAGTGATTTTTAATTCGATGGTGTTGTTCGATATTAAAATGTTTTTCTTTTGCGGCCAATTCCTTCTCAACCAGTGCTTGTTTTTGTGCTTTTTTGGATAGCAGATAGAACCAATAGCCGAGCAGAAGTGCAACGACAATTAAGATAAAAGAAGCAATGGCTGTATATCTTAAGTACCGAATAGAAGTTTCTTGTTGAATTATTTTTAAAGTATCTATTTCAGTTTTCTGCTCAAGTAATTGGTTCTCTCTTTCTTTCTTTTCAACTTCATATTTAATTTGCAATTCATTAATAACTTCTTGTTTTTCTATGTTTAAGAGTTCTTCATTTATATCAATGTACCTGTCTCTTATACACATCTCCGAGCCCACGAGACAG
>CAJXRL010000148.1 GCA_913059105.1 uncultured Flavobacteriales bacterium | reverse complement strand
CGAGATTTCTGCCTGTCTCGTGGGCTCGGAGATGTGTATAAGAGACAGCTTTTGTGCTGGACTTTTTTGCCCAAAGAGAAGAGACAAATCTGGGTGAATTCACGATGGAAATAACAAACAGATATGACAAAGATAGTAGCCTTTGGAGCAAGCAGTAGCAAAACTTCAATGAACAAAAAATTAGCAAATTTTACGGCAAATCAAGTACCAAATGCGGCGGTTAATTTGTTAGACTTGAACGATTACGAAATGCCGATCTATAGCATTGACAAGGAAATGGAATCGGGCATTCATCCTTTGTCAACAAAATTTAGGGAGCAATTGCATGCGGCCGACGGAATCGTAATTTCATTTGCTGAACATAACGGCGCTTACTCGTCTGCTTTCAAAAATATATTCGATTGGATTTCTAGAGGTGGACCGAATATTTGGGGAAACAAACCTATGTTTTTATTGAGCACTTCTCCGGGACCAAGAGGCGGTCAATCTGTTTTAGAGCTTGCAGTTGGAAAGTTGAGCAGAATGAATACAAATGATGTACAACAATTTTCATTGCCTGAATTTGAGAAGAATTTCTCTACAGATTCAGGCATTACAGATGACGCTCTGCGACAAAAATTTGAAGGCATATTAGATGCTTTTGTCTCATGCATAACGAATTCATAAAAGACCTTTCTCCATTAACCTATTCCTATTGCATTAAATCAATTATAAAATGGAAACGTTCAAAGAATTTAATCTAAACAGTAAACTAGAAGAGGCTATTGATGAGCTTGGTTTCACACAACCAACACCCATTCAATCAAAAGCATTTCCAATTATTAGGTCTGGTAAAAATGTAGTTGGTATTTCACAAACAGGATCGGGAAAGACCTTGGCATTTATGCTACCTCTGTTGAATGACTTAACGTACAACAAACAAGTTACACCGCGTATTTTAGTTATTGTACCAACACGAGAGTTGGTCTTGCAAATTGTTGAGCAAATTAATTTGTTCACCAAATACATGACGGTAACTACACTTGCTATTTATGGAGGTACAAATATAAATACTCAGAAGAAGGCAGTTATGCAAGGTTGTGATATAATAGTTGCCACACCTGGAAGACTATACGACATTGTCATTGACGGCACACTAAAGTTAAAGACAATTAAAAAAGTAGTCATTGATGAAGTTGATGTAATGTTGGATTTGGGGTTCCGCTTTCAACTGAATAACCTCTTCGAATTACTACCTGATAACCGTCAGAACATTATGTTCTCTGCCACCATGACGGAAGAGATTGATATTCTTATTAAGGACTTCTTTGTAGCACCAGAGCAGATATCTATCGCATTGAGTGGTACACCGGTTGACAACATTGAACAGTCCGTATACGAGGTTCGCAATTTTTACACAAAAGTGAACTTGCTCATTCACATGCTGCAAGACAAAGAAAAATATCCAAAGGTGTTGGTTTTTGTTTCAGGTAAGAGAAATGCAGATCGAATTTTTGAAAAACTAGACGAACATTTTAATGGAGAACTTGGAATTATACACTCCAATAAAACCCAAAATTTCAGGATTAAAGCGATTCAGAAATACGAATCGGGAGATACTAGAATATTACTAGCTACCGATGTAATGGCACGTGGGTTAGATTTAGATAAAATTTCTCATGTAATTAACTTTAATGTACCACCCTTTCCTGAAAATTACATGCATCGAATTGGAAGAACTGGTAGGGCTGATCATAAAGGAAAATCAATTCTATTATTCAAGGAAAGCGAACGAGAATACAAGGAAGCGATTGAAGAGTTAATGGATATGAAAATTCCTGTAGTGGAATTTCCGAAAGAAGTAGAAGTTAGTTCGCAAAAAACCCCTGATGAACGTCCAGATAATTACGTCTATAAGAGAGAAGACCGGAATACGAAAAAGGATTCTGAAGTTGGTGCAAGTTTTCACGAGAAGAAATTAAAAAACCAAAAAACTAACCAAGGTGGTAGTTACAGAAGAGAGATAAAAAAGAAATACAAAAAGCCAAAAACTAAAAAGGGTAAAAAAGGGAGTAAGAAATGATGATTTCAACTCATTAATCCTAATTTTGAGTTGAAGTATATTCCCCGGTGCTGAAATTGGTAGACAGGCATGGTTGAGGGCCATGTGTCCTAAGTGACGTGCAGGTTCGAGTCCCGTTCGGGGAACAAAAAAGCGAGCAAATGCTCGCTTTTTTGCGTTAAATCCTCAAAAGCAATAAATAGATATTTATTTGTTTTATCTTGTTCTCATCAATATCACCCACAAATGAACAAAGCATTTCTCATTCTACTACTTTGCTTACTCGCACAATTTCAAATGCAAGCTCAGTTAAAATCTGGCAAAGTTGAAGTGACCTGGGGAGAAGGCCAAAACAGTTCAAGAAAAGTTGTTTTTGACGATATCATTGGATCGGATGAATCTGGAATATATGTCATAAAAAAAATGTTCAAAGGCAACAGTCCACTATTAATTGAACGGTACAATCATAAAATGATTCTAGAAAAATCTTTACCAACTAAAATTGGTGGAAAAAAAGATGAACGAAGCTATGAATATGGGGCGCAAATAGATGGCAAGTTGTTTTTGTTCACCACCATGTTGGATAGAAAATCGAAAACAATATTGCTGTTCATGCAACATATAGATTCAAAGACATTGAAACCAAGCGACAAGCTAACGAAGGTTGGTACAATCGGTTATTCCATTGGTTCAAAAGTAAATTCAGGCTCTTTCACTTACCAAATTTCCGCTGACGAAAAACGAATTTTAATCTATTATTCCTTACCCACTAAGAAAGGAGAAAACAAAAAATTCTTCTATCATATGTACGACAGTAATTTGAATAAACTTTGGGAGAAAAAAATTGCATTGTCTTACCAACAAGAATTAATTGAAGTGGTTGACATTGAAATTTCTAAAAATGGAGATCTATTTTTACTTAGTAGAATATTTCAAAACGAAGTAACAGACGAAATAAAAGGAAGACCAAATTATCATTATCAAATTAGCGCCTACTCAAATAATGGAAATACGATTAAGCAGTATCCCATATTTCTAGGAGACCGTTTTATAACGGATATGAAAATAGTACTAAATGATAATGGTGACATAATATGCGGGGGCTTCTATTCCGACAGCGGTACAATGAGCATTAATGGCAGTTATTTTTTAAAGATAAACCTAGAATCTAAAGAAATAATTTCTATAAATTTCAAAGAGTTTGGCTTAGATGTTATCACCCAAAACATGACCGATAAGCAAAAACAAAAAGCAAAAAGAAGGGAAGCTAGAGGAAAAGATATAGAGTTCTTTCAGTACGATTTAAACGACATCGTTCTTCTAGAAAATGGAGGGGCAATTCTAATTGGAGAGCAATATTTTTTTAGAGTAGCCACATACAATGACAGTCAAGGTAATCTAAGAACTACTTCCCATTATTTTTACAATGATATTATTGTAACTAGCATTAATGCTCGGGATCAAATTAGTTGGACAGAAAGAATTGCTAAAAGACAACATACTATAAATGACGGAGGATTTTATTCGTCTTATTCATTACTCATTGCTAACGACCAATTGAATTTTATTTTTAATGACAATATTAACAATCTAGTTACAAGCAAAATAACAATAGGAAAAGCCAAAGGAGCTGTTTACGTATTTTCTAGAAACTCGAAAACTTCTACAGCGGCACTAGTGCAAATAGACAGTGATGGAAGACAAGTAAAAGAGGCCCTTTTTAATGCTAAAGACACTGAGATTTTGATATGCCCAAAGGTTTCCGAGAAAATTTCTAATAAAGAAATGGTGATCTATGGAAGAAATGGATCAACTGAACAATTTGGCTTGATAAAGTTTAAATAATCAATCTATATGCAAACTGAAAAAATATTACTATTTAATTTTTCCTATTTCAATTAATCAGAAATCCCAAAATTAAGTACAGCATAATCATGTGAAAGTCGAATGGACTCTCCTACTTCGTTAACACACCGCTCTATATTTCCCTTTAGGTTAGCAATAATGCATTCTTCCAATATTTTTGCCTTCTCAGCAATCAAAACCGCTCCATAAGTTGCGGCTGAACCTTTTATTTTATGAGCAATTTTTTGAATTTCAGTTTCTCCATTATTTAGATCAACTAATCTCATTAATTCAAAATCCTCTTCTATTTCTTCAAAAAAATCTGGTAGCAACACCTGAAATGATTCCATTGAGATTTCTATTGGTAAAAAGATTGTTGCATTCCCCATTTTAACTATCTAACTCTTCTATATATTCTTCCATAATATCTAATATATCTTCTTTGTCCATTGGTTTCCTAAGATGGTTAACCACACCAATTAATTTGAATTTTTTAGTATTATCTATATTATTGTTTTCAAACAATTGATCGCTAACAATAATAATTCTTGGAGGGCATTTCGAATTTACACCAAGTTTTAATTGAACATAGTTTTCTAAAAAGTCAAACCCATCCACTTTAGGCATACTCAAATCAAGAAAAATGAATTCAGGTAAAGCATTTGAGTTAACCTTTAAATATTCCAATGCTTCAGAAGCATTGGAATATTTATGAATCTCTTCAAACAACTCCATGCTTTTTAGCAAAGCTTCGTTCATATTATTAACAGCCTTACTATCATCAAGTAATAATACTTTTTGCATCTTTCTCATCCTGTTATTTCTATTTAAAATTTTGGTTTATTAATTCACTAATATTTTTTCTCGTTAGTGGTTTAAGTTGGTAACCTTTTACCATCGAAAATCTGTTCGCATTTTCCATATCAATCTCACTTGCAGAAGTTGTGAGCATAACTATCACTTTATTTGATTTAATTTCCTCACTCAACTTTTCAAATTCTTCCAAAAATTGGTATCCATCCATTACAGGCATGTTAACATCCAAAAAAATTAAGTCAGGACTCGGAATCTCACCTTTTTCATTCTTCGTTAACAAGTAGTCAATTGCAAGTTTACCATTTAAAGCAACCGATACATTATTGGCTATATCCATTTCTCCCAGGAGCCTCTTATTTAAAGCATTTGCCCCCCTACTATCATCAATCAACAGAATTTCTTTTAGCCGTTTCATTTTATTCTCTTAAAATAAATTTTCACAGTTGTTCCTTTATTTACTTCGCTTTCGAATTCAATTTTACCACCCAATTTATCAACCATACTTTTTACCAAATATAGTCCCATTCCACTGCCCTCTGAAACATCATGAAACCGATTGAACATCTTGAATAGTTTAGTCTTTTGAAGAGATAAATCGATTCCTAGACCGTTATCTTCCACTTTAAGAAAAAGGTAATTCTTTACAATTTCTGTTGAAATCTTAATTTTAGTTTTGTCTGTTTGAGAACGATATTTTATAGCATTAGTAATAAGATTATTAACAATACTTCTTACATACACTAAATTGCCTTTAATTAAAGACTCATCCGCTAAGTTAAAAGATATTTCACCTCCTAAAGCATCAATTTGACCTCTATACGATGGTTCCAACTGTTGGATTACCTTCTTTAAGTTGACCGGCTCTTTCTCTATTTCAACTTCTTTTAGTTTAATTGCTTCGTTCAACCCTTCTAACGTTAGGTTAAAGTTTTTTATTTCTTCCTCTACAAATTCAATAGATTCTAAAATATCCTCCGAAGGTTCTACAAATTGATTTTTTAAAAAATTGAAATGACCTTTTAGCGTTACCATCGGACTTTTTAAATCATGCGTAGCCACATAGGCAAACTGCTTAAGGTCTTGGTTTTGTAATTTTAACGTATTAGCTTGTTTAGATAACTTTTCTTGAATTTGCTTCAATTTTGTAATATCAGTTGCCACCCCTAGTTGACTTATAACAGCATCATCTTGATCTCGTTCAAAAACAGTATCCTCAGAATGTAACCATCTATATTTTCCGTCCTTATGCCTCATTCTGTATTCAATTACCGCACTGTCTTGGTCTTTTAATTGTGAAATTTCTGTCATGTGCTGAAATATCCGACCAAGATCGTCAGGATGACATAAATCAGGCATGAATTGCGCTCCTAATTCTTGAATTTCTTTTACTGAATAACCTAATACTGAACCTATTTCTCTATTTGCAAATTCATTCGACATGGTTCTCTGGTTGAAAACATAGATGATGCTTGGTGCGATATCCATTATTTTTTTTAGGAAATCCTTTGTTTTAAATAATTCAAGTTCAAGTTTTTTTTGTTCATCAATATCGGAAATTGACCCAGCCATTCGGACTATTTCACCTACCTCATTTTTAACACCATTGCCTCTTCCTCTGCACCATTTATATTTCCCTTCTTTAGTTTTTAATCTAAATTCTACATCAAAGGGAATGTCTTTTTCTAAACATTTATTAATATTCTTTGCAGTTTCCATAACATCTTCAGAATGCACTAGTTGTTGTATAAATACTTGTTTGCTATATTGAAGTTCTCCTTTTTCATACCCTAACATCTTGTTAAACCGCAAAGACCACCATAAATAGTCGTTGTGAATATTTGTCCAATCTATAACTGCATCATTTGTTCCTTCAAGCGCCAATTGCAATCGTTCTTTACTAGCACTTAATTGTCCTGTTCGCTTAATCACTTCCTTCTCTAAATCGGCATTTAAACCTATCAATTTTTCCTCTGCTTGCACTAGTTCGTCTATATCCCTAATAACAGAATTTGAATAAATAATTTCACCTTTTTCATCTCTAACAGCCTTTATATTTACAGCCTGTCTCTTATACACATCTCCGAGCCCACGAGACAGGCAGAAATCT
>CAJXRL010000147.1 GCA_913059105.1 uncultured Flavobacteriales bacterium | reverse complement strand
TCTACACAGAGTAGATCGTCGGCAGCGTCAGATGTGTATAAGAGACAGCTCAAGTACAAAGACAAATTTAAAGAAGCAACAAACCTAAGAGCTTGGTTGTACACTATAATGAAGAATACTTTCATTAACAATTACAGAAGAAACGTTCGGAAGAGAACCATCATGGACAATACTGACGATGACTATTTTGTAAACTCAACGAAGAAAGTCACTCCGGTTACTCCGGATTCTGAATACAACTATAAAGACATTCTTAAAACAATTGCCTCACTACATGACGAGTGCAGAATTCCATTTCAAATGCACTTTGACGGTTACAAATACAAGGAAATTGCAGAAGAATTGGACATGCCAATTGGGACAGTGAAAAGCCGAATTTTTCTTGCTAGAAAGAAACTAACCGATTCATTGAGAGACTTTGAATAATCAACATGCCGTTGAGAGATACGACAACCTGCAAGGGGCCACTATTCCACTTTTTTAGGTTTGCGTGCCTTCAATAACTGATTATTCTGTCGTGCCCGCAGGACAAGAGGATGTATTTATTTTAGTTCCGGTTGCTCCTGATTTAATAGATGATGAAGAAACTAGAGAAAAGTATTATCACATGGCCATGGATCGATTAGAGACTCTGACTAATCAAAACATTAGAGAGCACGTTATCTACAAGCCGTCCTGTGCACATGAAGATTTTAAAGGAGATTATCATGCATTTAAGTGAAGTAGTTACCACTGTTATGTTACCTCAATTAATAGTTGTTATTGTGTAAGTGAAAGAAATTCACGAACCAATTTATATCATTTTAAGGTTTTGTGCGTTTGGCAAATGAGGTTGTAGACACCTTTCATCAGCAAGACAAAAAAATTTGTTGCACGAGTTTTTGAAGAGGATGAAGCCCAGCATTAAAGACTGAAATAACCTGCACAACAGTTGAAGTCAGTTTTTGAAAAAATAAAAATTTTACAAGGAGTAGCGTACGACTTTGACCACAATGGCAGAACTCATAAGAGGGGTTCAAAGCACTTAAAGCGGAATGTATTCGAAAAAATGTATTCGAATAGTAGATGGAAAGAAGTAAGCCATTTTAGCGATGGGTTACATGTAAGATAAAAGCGGATATTTTTATCTATTTTGGAGTCCCCTTTCAAACATTATTTGAACCACTTTGTTACATTTGAAAATAGAACCATGGGGAAAAACATTTTAATTATTGGCGGTAGTTCAGGCATCGGAGAAGCGTTAGCTTCTCAGTTGAATGATGGCTCAAACCAATTGTATTTGGCTTCAAGAACTGAAAGCAAGGTTTCAGGAACAAATGTGCAGTATCAGCAAGTTGATGTATTAGAAGATTTTCAACTAGAGTTACCAGAACAACTGGATGCCGTTGTGTATTGTCCTGGGTCAATTAACTTAAAGCCATTTCATAGATTAAAAGAAGAAGACTTTTTAGCGGACTTCAAGCTAAACCATATCGGTGCAGTAAAAGTAATTCAGCAGGCGTTAAAAGCGTTGAAGAAATCAGAAAGCGCTTGCATCGTATTATTTAGTACAGTAGCTGTTCAAACCGGGTTAAGCTTTCATTCCAGTGTAGCCTCATCTAAGGGAGCCATTGAAGGATTAGGAAGGGCTTTAGCGGCAGAGTTGGCTCCAACAATACGAGTAAACGTTATTGCCCCTTCATTAACCGATACGCCTCTGGCAGAGCGATTATTGTCTAGCGACGATAAAAAGAAGGTAAATGCAGAACGACATCCATTAAAATCAATTGGAACGGCAGAAGACATGGCAAATACAGCTAGATTTTTGATAGGAGATGATTCTCGTTGGATGACTGGCCAGGTAATTTCTGTTGATGGGGGAATGGGAAGTTTACGATAATGAGCAAACAAAAGGTTTCTATTTTCTGGTTTAGAAGGGACTTGCGATTGGACGATAATCGAGGGCTTTATCATGCCTTAAAAAGTAATTTCCCTGTTCTGCCAATTTTCATATTCGATCAAAATATTCTAAATGACTTATCAGATAAAAAGGACGCTCGAGTTTCATTTATTCACCAAGAATTGAGTGAAATAAATAAGGAACTTAGGTCGAAAGGCGCCCGATTACATACCTTCTATTCAACTCCCGATGAAAGTTTTAAAAGCTTACTTGAGCAATTTGATGTTCAAGAAGTGCATACTAACAGAGATTATGAGCCGTATGCGACGGCAAGAGAACGAAAAATAGAAAATATTCTGGGAAATAAAGTTCGACTCGTCACTCACAAAGATCAGGTCATTTTTGAAAGCGATGAGGTGCTAAAAGATAACGGAACACCTTATTTGGTGTACACTCCATACAGCAAAAGATGGCTATTAAAGGTCACCGAAAAAGACTTCGAGTCATACCCTTCTGCGATGGAATCTAATAATTTAGTTCAATCATATTTTGAAGAAATAATTCCGTTGCAGAAAATGGGTTTTGAGCCAACAGCAATTGAACTTCCTGGTAAGGAATTGAGAATGGAAACGATTGAAAAGTATGCTGATGAAAGAAACTTTCCGGCAAAAGATAGTACTTCTCACTTGGGGCTTCATTATCGATTCGGGACTGTGAGTATTCGAAAAATGGCAAAAAAAGCGAGTAAAAGTGAAGAAAACACGTATTTGAAAGAATTGATTTGGAGAGAGTTTTTCATGACTATTCTACACCATTTTCCAAGAGTTGTTGAAAATAATTACAGCTCGAAATACGATGGAATGGAGTGGCGTAACAATGAACAAGAGTTTGAAAAATGGAAAACTGGTCAGACTGGCTATCCTTTGGTAGATGCTGGAATGCGAGAGTTAAACCAAACTGGGTTTATGCATAACAGAGTGCGAATGCTGGTGGCGAGTTTTTTGACCAAGCATTTACTTATTGATTGGAAACTGGGCGAAGCTTATTTCGCAGAAAAGCTATTGGACTATGATTTGTCCTCAAACAATGGAAACTGGCAATGGTCTGCAGGAACTGGAGTTGACGCTCAACCATATTTTAGGGTTTTTAACCCAACAACTCAAATTGATAAATTCGATAAAGACAGACAGTACATTCGGAAATGGGTGCCCGATTATGGAACAGATCGTTACCCTAAAGAAATGGTAGAACATAAAATGGCTCGAGAAAGAGCGATTGCGGCATTCAAAAAAGCGGCGAATTCTTAACGCATTACACCAAACAACTCATCCATTTTTATCTCCCTATAATCAAATATCTCTTTTAATTTCCCACGAACAAGGATGGGCTCCACTAGCCTGCCTAAGAACCCTAGAGGGACCACGTAGTCAATAATGTCAGTCATTTCAACTCCCCCCTCAATGGGTTTAAAATGATGTTGATGGTGCCAAATTTTATAAGGCCCAACTCGTTGCTCGTCAATAAAATACTCTTTGTCCTTTACCTGAGTGATTTCGGTCATCCAGTTCATTTTTATACCTAACATGGGACTTACTTTGTAAGTAATAACTTGGCCTGCATACATCTTGTCTTTGAAAAAATCAGAGGTGATGTTGAACCCCAAGTTGTCGGGAGTTATCACTTTTAAATTTTTTGGGTCTGAAAAAAAGTCCCAAGCCTTGTCAACAGAAATGGGAAGCTTAATAATTCGCCTTAAACAATGCATACTTTTGTTCTAGATGGAACAAGCTGTTGTTACCTTTGTTTTCTTACTATGAGAATCTTATTGACCGGTGCGAATGGCTATATTGGAAGGCGACTGTTACCTGTGCTATTGCAGCAAGGTCATGAGGTTGTTGCTTGTGTGCGGAATAAAAATACAATACGATTGTCAACGCCGGAATCCCAGGCAGTGCGAGTTGTAGAAGTTGATTTTCTGAATAAATCAGGGATAGAGATCTTGCCACAAAATATTGACGTTGCCTATTTCTTGATGCATTCGCTTTCCTCCGGCGGTAAGGGGTTTTCCGAAAAGGAAGAAAAATTAGCGGAAAACTTTGTTCAATATATTAATCAAACGACAACAAGACAAATCATTTATTTAAGTGGGATTAGTAATGATGATGAGCTCTCAGATCATTTAAAGTCACGTCAAAAAACTGGTGTTATACTTCAACAATCGAAAATTTCGTTAACTACTTTGCGAGCGGCGATTATTATTGGATCCGGTAGTGCATCTTTTGAAATTATTAGGGACTTAGTAGAAAAACTGCCGGTAATGATTGCTCCTAAATGGCTAACTACTAAATGTCAACCTATTGGCATTCGAAATGTAATTGAATATTTGATCCAATGTTGCGACAATCAAAAAGTGTTGGATCAAACGTTTGATATTGGAGGACCGGAAGTCCTTACTTATAAACAAATGTTATTACAGTTTGCTGAGGTTAGAGAAATTAAAAGATGGATTGGTACCGTGCCAATAATGACACCGAAACTATCCTCTTATTGGCTGTATTTTGTTACTTCTACTTCATATCATTTAGCTGTGAATTTGGTTGACAGTATGAAAAACGAGGTGGTTGTGAAGATTGGAAACATTCAAGAAGTTATTCCAATTGAATTATTGTTGTACAAAAAGAACGTATCATTAGCTTTTAAGAGAATAGAGCAAAACACAGTTATTAGCAGTTGGACAGACGCCGAATTACTTGGGAAAGACTTTGGGTTTAATTACTATGTTCAAGTTCCGGAGAATGGGACTTTTACTGATCGAAAAACAGTTGTTATTAACTCTGAAGAAAGAGAAAAAGTATTAGCAAATATTTGGGCCATTGGGGGACATCGTGGTTGGTATTATGGCAATTGGATGTGGAAACTTCGTGGTTACTTAGATAAACTGTTCGGAGGAGTTGGTTTGAGAAGGGGAAGAAGAAGTTCTACAGAAATATTCACTGGCGATTCGTTGGATTTTTGGAGGGTAATTTTGGCAGATAAAAAGGAAGGAAGGTTATTACTTTTTGCTGAAATGAAGTTGCCAGGCGAAGCATGGTTAGAGTTAAAAACAGAGTCAATTGGCGGAAAATTGCAAATGGTTCAGACCGCTACTTTCAGACCTAGAGGGGTTTTCGGAAGAATGTATTGGTTATCTATGCTGCCATTCCATCATTTTATATTCGGAAATATGGCCAACAATATTGTGAAGTTTAGACCAAGCTAAAATCTACTCTGGGGATAGCTTCAATCAACCTTTCTGTGTACTTAGATTGTGGATTTCGGTATATGTCTTCGGCAATTCCCATTTCCTCAATTTGCCCTTCTTTCATCACAATCATTCTGTCGCTCATGTATTTTACAACTGATAAATCATGTGAAATGAAAATGTAAGTAAATGAAAATTTTGCTTTCAATTCGTTTAATAAATTCAATACTTGGGCTTGTACCGAAACATCTAGAGCAGAAACAGATTCATCGCAAATGATAAATTTTGGGTTCATAGCCAAAGCACGAGCAATGCAAACTCGCTGGCGTTGACCCCCAGAGAATTCATGAGGATAACGGTTAAATTGATCGGCCTGAAGACCAACTGTTTCCATCAAGTCAATAACCTTTTCTATTCTGATTGTATTGTTGCTCTCAATTTTGTGCACTTGCATAGGCTCCAAAATTGCCTTGCCTATTTTCATTCTTGGGTTTAAAGAAGAATAAGGATCTTGAAAAATGATTTGTAAATCTTTCCGTTTAACTCGCATATCTGAAGCATTGAGAGTCGTTAATTCTTGTCCATTGTATTTCACACTTCCGTTAGTTGGCTCTATTAATCGTAGAATACTTCGACCTAACGTAGTCTTCCCACAACCAGATTCTCCTACTAAGCCGAGCGTTTCTCCTTTGTGCACATGAAAAGTAACCTCGTTTACCGCTTTGACAAAACCCACCGTTTTCCTAAAAATGCCTTTTTGTATTGGGAAGTGGGTGTTCAAGTTCGAGACTTCTATAATCTTATCTTGCCTTAGCACTTTTTCAAGTTCAACTTGTTGTTCTTCTTTGGTTATTTTTAGTTGATTGATAAAGTCGTGAACGGGTTGGTCTAAAGTCAAAAAATCTTCAACAATAGGTAGCTTTCTCATTCTAAATTCAATGGGTGGTCGGCAAGCTAGTAAACCTTTAGTATAAGGGTGTTTTGGGTTTTCGAATAGTTGTTGAGTAGTCCCGTTTTCCACTTTTACACCACTTTTCATAACAACCACCTTATTCGCGATTTCAGCAACAACTCCTAAATCATGAGTAATAAAAATCACACTCATGTTGTGCTTTATTTTCAGTGCTTTAATAAGCTCTAATATGGTTTTTTGTACGGTTACGTCTAAAGCGGTAGTGGGTTCGTCAGCGATCAGCAATTTGGGCTCACAGCTCATCGCCATGGCAATCATAACTCGTTGCTTTTGGCCTCCAGATATTTGATGAGGATACGTATCGTAAATGGAATCTGGTCGTGGTAGTTGAACCTCTTTGAACAATTCAATAGTGCGCACCCGTGCTTCTTTTTTAGAAAGCTTTTTATGTAATCGAAGCGCTTCGGCTACTTGCTCTCCGCATTTGATAACTGGGTTTAACGAAGTCATTGGTTCCTGAAAAATCATGGCAATGTCGTTGCCACGGAATTTTCTTATTTCATCCTCTTTCAGATTCAATAAATCAATAGTTTGCCCTTTGTGATGAAATAGTATTTCTCCAGAATCTACTTTTGCGGCTGGGTGCAATAGTCCCATTATGGCAAGCGATGTAAGTGATTTTCCCGAACCAGACTCTCCAACAACACCCAACGTCTCCCCCTCTTGAATAGAATACGACAAGTGCTTGATGGTTTTCTGCGCCCCAAAACTGATGCACAGGTCTTTTACTGTCTCTTATACACATCTGACGCTGCCGACGATCTACTCTG
>CAJXRL010000146.1 GCA_913059105.1 uncultured Flavobacteriales bacterium | reverse complement strand
CTACACAGAGTAGATCGTCGGCAGCGTCAGATGTGTATAAGAGACAGCAACTATATTTATCTAAAAACAAGTATTTTAATTAGGAATTTTGGCAGGCAATCCAAATCCCTTTAGGTAGTTCGAGAGATTTTTTGATTTTATTCGTTTAAATTTATGATTCCCTATTTATGCCAAAGGATTGCAAATCCTTCAAAACTTATGTGAGAAATTGAACTTATGCTGTATGATTTCGCTCTCCATTCTACAATCTTCAGTAGAAAGCTCTACTTCTACTGTATGGTGCTTGAAATTGTACGGCTTCAGAATTACTCTAATTTGTTTCTTTATAACTAAGAGCTCCGTAAGGCTTTCAATGTTTCGAAGTTTAACATGTGTTGTAAAAACATGCTGCTGCCCGTCAAGCGACCACACATGGGTGTGGTGTAAAGAGGCGACTTGATCTACCTTTAAGAATTCCACTTCTAGTTCGGAAAAATCTATTCCTGAAGGTGTTGCTTGTAAGAAGATAGTCAACGTTTCTTTTAAATTTTTGAATACATGGTATAAAATGTACAAGGCTATTAAGACCGATAAAGCAGGGTCTAGGTACTTGTTATCATAAAATTGAAGGACAATAGCCACAAGAAGCACGGCTACCCATCCCAATACATCTTCTACTAAATGCCATGAAATGATCCGTTCGTTTAACGTTTTCCCACCACTCACTTTCCAAGCTGCATATCCGTTTACCAAGATACCAAAAATTGCAAAGACAATCATTCCATCAGCGTTTGATGCTTCTGGGTAAATAAAACGATTGATGGCCTTGGTGATTACAAATAGAGACCCAGCGATAAGCAGAATGGAATTGATTAATGCTCCAAGCAGAGAGAAGCGCTTATAGCCAAAGGAAAAGGATGAATTGCTTGCTTTTGCTGACTTTTTTTCTAAATACCAAGCTGATCCTAAAGAAATACTATCTCCTAAATCATGAACAGCGTCGGAAATAATGGCAACGCTATTGACATAAAATCCTCCAACAAATTCTATAATCGTAAATCCCAAATTTAGCAAGAAGGCGATTTTTAAATTCTTGCCAGACTGATTTTGATGATCGTGATGGTGCCCCATATTTATGTTTTTGGACTAAACCATTTGTCAAAAATAACGCAAGCAACCAAATCGCCACTTACATTTACTGCTGTTCTAAACATTCCGAGAATACGGTCGACCCCAACAATTACAATCACCCCTTCGGTAGGGATACCAACACTTTGAAGCACAGAAGCCAAAATAATAACTCCACCACCAGGAATAGAGGGTGTACCAATAGAGGAACCAACAATGGTGACTGTGATCAATAAAAGCGTAGCCGTTGAAAGTTCTAAGCCATACGACTGGGCAATAAAGATTGCCGAAATACATTGAAACAATGCTGTTCCATCCATGTTGATGGTCGCTCCAATAGGGACTACAAAATCACTTATGTTAGAAGACACGCCTAACTTTTCATCGGCAGTTTTCATGGTTAATGGCATTACTGCTGCTGAACTTGCTGTAGAAAAAGCCAAGAGTTGCACTTCTTTAATGGAACTTAGAAATTTAAATGGGTTCTTACCGGTGAAAGCAAAAAGAATGAATAAGTAAAAAAGTAGTAAAATGACCAAACCTGCAATTACCAAAAGAATATAGAAACCAAGACCTTTTAGAGCATCTAACCCAATACGAGAAAGTAAGGCTACCATCATCCCAAATACAGCATAAGGAACCAACAACATGGCCCAAGAAACCACAATCATACAAATGCGCTGAACGGCTTGCATCATATGAACAATCTTATTAATTAGTTGCACCTGAAGTTGGGTAATAGCGACCCCAATTAATATGGTAAAAATGACCACTCCCAACATTTCTCCCGAAAGCATCGATTCTAATGGGTTGTTGGGAACTAAACTTGATACGATTTCAGGTAAATTAGAAAAAGCCATAGGCCTTGACTTTAAAGAAGATGCTGCATCTAAACTTCCGGTTAAGCCGCCCATTTCATACACCATTTTCCCGGGTTCAAACTTCATGGCAATGAGAACTCCAATTACTATGGCAACTATTGTGGTGCAAATAAAGTAGATCAACAATTTTACTCCCATCGATTTCAAACGCTCGATATTATTGCTGACAATTCCTAAAATAATAGAGGTGAAAATTAATGGAATCATGACCATCTGCACCAACCGCAAAAAAACAGCTCCAGGCAAATCCATCCAACTGGCGATGCTTTCACTTAAGATTTTAGAAAAATAGCCGGCGGTAGGATTTAGAAACGACCCCAATAATGCTCCTAAAAACAAGGCAAATATTACTTGTAACCAAAGTTTGCCTTTGGTCAGTTTTACAAGGGATTCGGATAAATGGTTAAGCGGGCGTAATTCGATGATATTCATACTGTATTACTTCTTTTTCTCTAGTTTTTTAAAATACCTGCGAAACAAGAAATTTTGCTTTAATGCTTGCATGTTCTCATTAAACGCTTCGGAGCCTTTTTGAAGATTATCTATACTCTTTATAATATCATCATTAGCAATCGAATCAGAAAGCAAGGTGCCGACAGTTCCTTCTCCTTTCTTAATTCCACTCACAATTGTATTTAAATCTGAGCTTATCTTTTCAGAGTTGGTGCCAAAATTTTTAAGCTCATCAACAACCGTTCTAATCTCTGCTGCAAGCACTGTGTCATTCATTAGCATTCCGATTGTATTTTCCGACGATTGAAAGTTGTTAAAGCTCTTGCTCAAATTCTGACTTAAAGAGGCCGTTTGAAAACTTAACTCTCGAATGTTGGTCATCGTTTTTGCCAAATCTAATGCCATGTTATTATCGTTTAGCAATGTTCCAATTGGACCT
The DNA here is from genome assembly GCA_913059105.1 of uncultured Flavobacteriales bacterium. Lineage (GTDB taxonomy): Bacteria > Bacteroidota > Bacteroidia > Flavobacteriales_E > Vicingaceae > NORP294. Next base: position 4,001 of record CAJXRL010000146.1, on the reverse strand, counting down.
TCGCCTTTGTCTATTTTATCTACAATGCCTACTAAACTAGAAGTAATCAATGAAATGTTTTTGTTGGTTTCTTCCAATCTCCGAAGCATTTCATCTGCATCTAACTCATTAATTGACAACAATGTTTCACCTACTTCAATTGTTCTTGAACGACTACCCCCCGGGCTGATATTTACCAATTTATTGCCCATCAATCCATCATTTCCTAAGGAAGCAATTGCATCTACCTTTATAAACTCATGAACATCGATCTGTACCATCATATTGACTTCAATAGCGGTATCATTCAAAATAACAATCTCCTTTACAGTCCCTACATTTATTCCAGAATATCGAACGTTGTTGCCTTTTTGTAATCCGTTCACATTGTTAAATATTGCCTTTATTTCAAAAGTCCCCCCAAATAAGTTTTGCTTTGCTCCTAGCAGGTAAAGCGCCGCAACAAAGCAAATGGTGCCAAGGGTTATAAAAATTCCCAATTTTAAATTGTTCCTGTTTTCATTCATAGCCTACGTATTAAAAAATGCACTTACCCATGGGTCTTCAGAATTTTTAAGTTCTTCAAACGTTCCCTCTTTATAATTGATGCCATTCTTTAGAATAACAATTCGCTGTGCCGTAACTTTAATGCAATCTAAGTCATGAGATATAATAATGGAGGCCGTTTTATATTTTTCTTGCACTTTATTCATCAATTGATTTATTTCTCCTGCCGTGATTGGATCCAAACCTGTAGTTGGTTCATCGTACAAAATAATTTTTGGTTGAACAATTAAAGTTCTGGCAATACTTATTCTCTTTCTCATGCCTCCAGAAAGTTCAGAAGGCATAAGGTTCAAGGTATGGAATAATCCGACATCCTCCAAAGCTTCTTGAACAGCAGCATCAATTTCTGCTTTACTTTTATCTCTCCTCAACCTTCTAAGTGGAAATTCTAAATTCTCTCTTATGGTCATTGAATCATACAGCGCATTGCTTTGAAAGAGAAATCCAATATCAGTTCTAAGCTCATCCAATTCAACTTGATTTAACTGCTCTACAGCTTTGCCTAATACTTTAATTGTTCCTTCATCGGCTGTAATTAAGCCAATAACACATTTAATTAAAACAGACTTACCACTGCCCGATTGACCCAATACCGCAACACTTTCTCTATCTTTTACATTGAGGTCAAACCCGCGAATAACATGATTGTCTCCAAACGATTTTTTCAAATCACGGATTTCAATTACATTTTCACGTTCCTTGGTTTTATAATTCATAAAACAAATCTGTTATTTGAACTGCAATTAAATCGAGAATAAACACCATTAAAGAGGCGACAACAACTGCTGAATTAGCTGATTTCCCAACACCTTCCGTCCCTTTTTTTGAATTGTAGCCCATGTAGCAACCTATAATCCCAATGATGAACCCAAAAAAGAAGCTTTTCAATATTGACGGTATTAAGTCACTAAATTCCAAGGTTTCAAACACCTGATTGAAAAAAAGCTGAAAGCTAACTGCTCCTTTAATATTAACAGCAAGAAAAGACCCGTAGAGCGCAATTGTATCTGCAAAAATCACTAACAACGGAAGCATTAGAGATGTTGCCAAAACTCTTGTAGTTACCAAGTACTTAAATGGGTTTGTACCCGAGACTTCCATAGCATCAATTTGCTCGGTAACCCGCATAGAACCTAATTCTGCTCCTATACGTGACCCAATTTTACCGGCGCAAATTAATGCCGTGATGACTGGACCTATTTCACGAATTAACGAAACAGATACCATAGCAGGAAGCCAAGACTCTGCTCCAAACTCTACCAATGTTGGACGAGATTGGATGGTTAAAACCAAACCCATAATAAATGCAGTAACACCAACAAGTGATAAAGAACGGTACCCAACCTCTCCGCATTGTTTGAGTATTTCCTTCCACTCAAAAGGCTTATGAAAACCCTCTCGAAAAAATCGCAACGTAAACTGGCCGATGTCCCCTACAAGAAACAAAAAACGTTTTGCAGATTGAAATTGGCCTTTAGTTTGAATCACTAAGTTGTTTCTTCAAAGCTATTTGTAATCGTACAATTAAAAGCTGATAATTATCAGTCATTCGTGTGTTTTCCATCAACAATTAAAATTGTTAGAGCCAGCTACATCTATATATTATTTAAACTTAATTTCATGTCTTAAATATGAATGCATGACTAATTTGTCTCTAGAGGAAGGCGCCAAGTACAACTCTGTTTTTAGAGCATCGGTTGATGGAATTATTACCATTGCTAAGAATGGAATTATAGAGTCCTTCAATCCGGCAGCTTCTGAGCTTTTTGGCTATGACCCAAAAGAGGTCATAGGAAAAAATATAAGCATGTTGATGCCACAACCGCATAAAAAACAACATGATGAATATCTTTCAAATTATCGCAAAACCCAAGAAAAGAAAATCATTGGTATCGGCAGAGAAGTTCTCGGACTAAAAAAAGACGGCAGTACTTTCCCTTTTCGTTTGGCCGTTAGCGAGGTACAATTTGAAGGTAAAACCATTTTTGCAGGTTTTATCCATGACTTAAGTGTGCAAAAAAAAGCTGAGGATGAGTTGCTAGAATTAACAAAGATATTAGAACTAAAAGTAGAAGAGCGCACGGAAGATTTAGCACAAGTAATTGAGGAAATGCAGCACGTAAATCGTAATTTAAACGATCAAGTAGAGAAACGAAAAAAAGCCGAAAAAAAATATAAAAGCTTGTTAAATAAAGAAATAGAATTAGGAGAATTAAAATCTCGTTTTGTTTCCATGGCTTCTCATGAATTCAGAACACCTTTGACAGGCATTCTTTCTTCTATCGCTCTTATTGGTAAATACAATTCTCCGGAACAAGCAGAAAAGAAAAAAAAGCACATTGACCGAATTAGAACTTCAGTAAAAAACTTAACAAGCATTCTAAATGATTTCTTATCGCTTGACAAACTGCAGGCAGGAAAAATAAAGTGCAATCCATTTGAATTCAATTACAAATCTTTATATTTAGAATTGACAGACGAACTAAATCAAATGAAAAGAGAAGGGCATGTGATAAATTGCAGTCATCAAGGTGACAATGGCTTTTATACTGATCCTAATATGCTAAAAAATATTTTACTGAATCTATGCTCCAACGCAGTTAAATATACTCCTGCAGATAAAACAATTTCTTTCAAAAGCCAATTAAACAATGGAAAACTGGAAATAGAAATCCAAGATGAAGGAATAGGCATTCCTGAGGATGAGCAGAAGAGTTTGTTTGAACGTTTTTTTAGAGCCAAAAATGCGAGCAATATCCAAGGTACTGGGCTTGGTTTAAATATAGTAAAAGAGTATGTGCAACTTCTTGGCGGAGAAATTAATTTTAAAAGTGCAGAACAAAAAGGTAGTACATTCAAAGTAATCTTACCAGCTTATAACGAACAACAAACAAACTGATGAATCAGAAAATACTAATCATAGAGGACGACGAAATCATTAGAGAAAATACTGCCGAGATTTTAGAATTGGCAAACTATGAGATATTCACCGCTGAAAATGGTAAAATAGGACTTGCTAAAGCAAAAGAAGAAAGCCCTGATTTAATTATTTGCGATATAATGATGCCAGAAATGGACGGATATGGAGTTTTGTATTTTTTGGGAAAAGACCCAGAAACCGCTTCTATTCCATTCATCTTTCTAACAGCAAAAACAGAAAAAAGCGACAGAAGAAAAGGCATGGCATTGGGAGCCGACGACTATTTAACAAAGCCTTTTGAGGAGATGGACTTAATGAACGCTATTGAAGTTCGGCTGAAAAGAAGTAAAGCCTTTCAACAAAAATTTTCTAAAAATATTGAAGGTTTAAATGATTTTGTTAATCGAGCAAGAGGGCTCAAAGAACTTGAAGAGTTAACTCATTCTCCACTAGTCAGAACCTACAAAAAAAAGGATACTATTTACTATCTGTCTCTTATACACATCTCCGAGCCCACGAGACAGGCAGAAATCTC
>CAJXRL010000145.1 GCA_913059105.1 uncultured Flavobacteriales bacterium | reverse complement strand
GCGTCAGATGTGTATAAGAGACAGCAATACGAGTTATTTTTTGTTCTATCTGCTGATGATTTAGAATTTGAGTTTTGTTTTGCATAGCGTAATTTCTAAGAACTAAAATTAAGCCTTTCCGCTATTTCTTTTGAGCCAATAAAAACAATTCTCTTCCCGATCTAGGTTTAATAGAATTGTAAGCATTTCCAAAATGCACAAATTCAAAATACTCATCGAAGTAGTCATGGTATTCTTCTTTGCTCCCACCAAAAGGAGGGTGATCTTCGTTCAATTTTACGGACCACAAAAGTCCCATTAGTTTGCCTTTAGGTAGTAATAATTGGTGAACTTTCTTGGCATATTCCTGACGATGTGATGGATGTATAGCGCAGAAAAAAGTTTGTTCTACAATGAGGTCATATTGCCCTTGGTGTTCAAAAAAATTATCTTGGATTAAATGCTTTTTCCTGAAAGTTGGGTGTTGGTTTTTAAAATCTTTGAGCGGAGAAGGAGCGAGGTCTAATAAAAATACGTTTGTGAAACCTTTATTATGCAAATAGGCCGCTTCATGACCTTTACCGCAACCGGGGATTAGTATTTTAACGGATTTATCGTTTAATTGATCGAAGTATTCCTTCAAAGGTGAGCTAATCTTTCCTATGTCCCATCCCGTATTTTTATCTTGATATCGCTTTTCCCAATCTGTAACCGGTTCCATAAAATTTGATTTTAGCTATTCTATTTAATATTCTTTGTTTTATTATTGCACTCAAAGTTGAATTAGTATCTGCTCTTTACGGACTTTAATACGTTTAGTGAGTAGCCTTTTTTTTGATTAAAATTATTTTTCATGCCAAGAAACTAATAAATGATTGAAATATTTTTACTGTCAATTGAATACAATATTGAGTTTGGAAGAAATTCCATCTCGAAAGCATCATTTGCATGAAAAGTTAACGATGAAATCTCTGTGCTTATAAAGTCTTGGTTGGTTTTGTCTTTATTAAAGTCATGGTTGTAGTTGAACGCAATGGTAGGTGAAAAGTGCACTCTGACACAGAGTAGTTGAAATAATAATAAATTCATAGACGTTTAGGATTTGGAATTGAAAACCAGTTTTGATTTATCAATTCTCTTTATTTGTTTTATTAGTTTTTTGAATTCTTAGAAGGATTCATTTTCATAAAAACCCTTTTTGATCTGTACTTTTCTTTTTAATAAATATTTATTATTAATTCGCTCAATCATTAATTCATAATATCCGTATTGACTCTCAATTATTCTATCCTTTGGAAGTTCCATAATCATGTAATTTCCTGGAATTATTAGCTCAAAAACATCCTCTATAGTAAATCCTCTTTTAATATCAACACTTGACGTTATGTTGTCTAATTTCAAATAACTGTCAATAGGAATCCATACATTATATGGTATTAATAATTTTTCAGAAGTATTTTTACCTATACCATTTACAGAAACTTTATAGTCAATTGTAAAAAAAAAGATCATTCCGTTCATGTTCTACGAATTTAAAATTCTGTATTTCAAAATCTTTAAACTTAAATTTGTTATAAGCTCTTTGTTTTGCGGCCTCTTCAGAAGCGCTTTTGTAATATATCTGTTCGTCAAAATATAACCCTTGATTTGTTGTTTCAGCTGCAATATTTTTTGTGATATATATTATGATAAGGAATGTCATCTACAGATTTAATTGAAAACGGTATTAATTCTAGCGAATCTTCAGATCGTAATTTGCTTTCAATATACTTTTGAATATCAGGAGATATTCCTCTGTTAGCCATTTTATCAAATGGAGGCAATACTAAAGTTTTTGAATTTTCCTGAGCAATACAAATAACTGAATTTAAGATAAAAGTTAGAATTAGGATTGTTCGCATTAATATGTATGTTCGTTAAGATACATGTAAGATGTCGTTGGGCGCTTGATAAAGATACAATTAACGTTTAACTAATTACCAAAAACTGCTTTGCAGTTTTGTATTTTTTCAGCCATTACGAAATCTGCCAAGCAGATTTTGAGAAGTTTCAGAAGACTACCGAAATGTCGTAATCGACTTACGCCCAATGCATATTACATAATGTTAGCAAAAGTTATTGTTCTTACAGTCAAGCTCTCAAGTCTTGTTCTCGAGTCAAACACTCAGTCTATTTACACTGAAACTAAGCATCAAATTGAAAAAACATAGTTTGCGATTTTTTCTGCTAAAAATCTAAACTGATGAATTTTATTTGATCAAACAGCCAAATACGAAATCCCAGTATACTGCGTAAGAATTCATATAGGCAGTAGCAACACTTTTCAATAATAGGTCTCAATAACAATTATTCTTTTGATAATGTAGTCATTGAAATCAGCTTTATCCTCTAACATAGCATTAGCGGTGATATAAGGAGACATTAGTCCTGCGTCAACTTTAATTTGAAAATACCATTTAGTAAACTTACTGGCGTTTTCAATTTCTTTAAATGCTTTAATATATTTGCCAATAGGATTAAAGTCAGCAACCTTTTTCCCATTTGATATCAAAGAATCAATATTGTCAGTTCGATTATGCATTGTACTCTTAGAAATCAATGTGTCATATTCTAAATTGTTTGCATTGATAACATAATATGCAGTATTTGTAAAATCATTTTCTATCCAGATAGAATCTGGTTTCATCCATATTTCGGTAAATAGGTCACATTGCAATTTTTGGAAAATACTATCTCTTTTATGCGATTGTTTTAGCCATTCAGAGGTCGTGATTTCAGGCCTAATAATAACATCTTTGAGATATAGCTTGTATGCTTCTTCCAAAGATTCAGTCTCATATTTCGATTGAATTTCATTTTCAAATGTCAAAACTAAATCAGAAAGGGCCTTAGAATTATTTTCACCTAGAATTGATTCAAACTTATCAATTGTTGCTTGGTCTACTTTGTTATTACAACCTAGTAGAAATAAAGAAGCTGTGAGCAATAGTATAAATCTCATTATAAGATTGTGTTTTACAATAAGTATGTAATTAAAATTTTTGCTAACACCTGCACATGCGTATGATTGACTATGTTGGCACTATACGCTGGTGTTATTTTAATTTCAAAAGTAAGTTATCTAAGGCACTTTTTTTATGCTTTTCTGATGGTTAATCGCTACAAGAGAATACTTTCAACGATTAACTAAATTATTAATAATCAGAGCTAAATAACCCATCAAAGCTACAATATAATATTTAGAAAGTTGTGGTCCGCTTTACACTCTAATTGCTAATGACGAGTCAGTTAAATAATGTATTTGTTCTAAACACCTTCACACTTAAAACTCTTGCATAATTCTGATAGGAAAGTCTACCTTTTTAGGTTTATTTTTAAACTTCAGAATATTTACGGATTAAATTCTGATCACTAGTAAAATCTTGAATATGAAAATTAAACACCTTCTTCTTAGCCTAACTCTAATTGTTTATACCTTTGTTGGTTATGCACAAATGAAAAAGAATGCAGACGGAAATACCAATAACTATTGGCTCAAGTCAAGTCAACTTAGCGGATTGAAATTTCGCAGCATTGGCCCTGCATTAACCTCAGGGCGGATTTCTGATATCGCTGTAAACCCTCACAACTTCAACGAGTATTACGTTGCTGTCGCTTCAGGAGGAGTTTGGAAGACAAGCAATCATGGTGTTAGTTACAAGCCAATATTTGATGGTGAAGGATCTTATTCTATTGGGTGTATCACAATTGATCCGAATCAATCCTCTACCATTTGGGTGGGAACGGGCGAAAACAACAACCAACGATCCGTAGGATATGGTGATGGGGTTTACAAGTCTACCGATGGTGGAAATTCATGGACGAATATGGGCTTGAAGGAGTCTGAGCACATTTCTAAAATCATTGTAGATCCAAGAAATTCGGACATTGTTTACGTTGCTGCCTATGGCCCGTTGTGGTCAGGTGGTGGAGACCGAGGAGTATATAAAACAATAGATGGAGGTGAAATTTGGGAACAAGTGCATTTTATCTCTGAAAATTCGGGAACGAGTGACTTAGTAATGGATCCAATAAATCCCGACATTCTGTATGAAGCGGTTCATCAGAGAAGGCGACATGTATTTACGTACATTGGAGGAGGACCTGAGAGTGCGATTTACAAAACAACGGATGCTGGTAAAACATGGAACGAATCAAAAAGTGGACTGCCAGTAGGAAAAATGGGACGTATAGGTTTAGCTGTTTCGTCTGTTGATGCAAATGTAGTCTATGCTATTGTTGAAGCAGAAGGAGATACCTCTGGTTTTTTTCGCTCGAATAATAAAGGGGCAACTTGGGAAAAGCGAAGCAAATACAAGACTTCAGGAAATTATTATCAAGAGATTATTTGTGACCCTCATAATGTCGACAAGGTATTCAGCATGAATACATGGCTGCATCATACCGAAGATGGAGGGAAAACATTTAAAAGGACAGGAGAAGCCAACAAGCATGTCGATAATCACTGCATATGGATCAATCCAATCAATACCGACCACTGGATTGTCGGGTGTGATGGAGGAATTTATGAAACCTATGATCATGCGGCAAGTTGGGAATACAAGGCAAACTTGCCAGTCACGCAGTTTTATAAAGTATCCATCGACTACGACGAACCATTCTACAATGTATTTGGAGGAACCCAAGATAATAGCTCCCAAGGAGGTCCATCTAGATCCTTGAACAATGCCGGAATTCTAAATGCTGATTGGTACATCACCGTTGGAGGAGATGGTTACGAAACACAGGTAGATCCAACCAATCCAAATATCATCTACTCTCAGTGGCAGTACGGTGGGTTAATACGGTACGACCGCCAATCTGGTGAACGAATTGGAATTAAACCACAACCGGGTAAAGGAGAAGCAGCTTTCCGGTGGAATTGGGATGCACCATTACTCATCTCTCCTCATGATCCTAAAACGCTATTTTTCTGTGCCAATAAAGTGTTCAAAACGGAAGACAGAGGAAACAGCTGGAAGGCAATCTCTCCTGATTTAACACGACAAATTGATCGAAACAAATTGAAGGTGATGGGCGAGGTGCAGTCTCCAGATATGGTGATGAAGAACAAGTCTACCACCATTTATGGAAACATCGTAGCCTTTGACCAATCACCATTAGATGCCAATTTGCTGTATGCTGGAACAGATGATGGATTAATTCAAGTTTCGGAAGACGGTGGTGGAACATGGAATAAAAAAGAAACTTTTAAGGGGGTACCCAGAACAACATATGTCAATATGTTATGGGCGTCGCAGCACGATAAAAATGTGGTGTATGCGGTATTCAATAATCACAAGAAAGGAGACTTCAAACCGTATATAATGAAGAGTACGGATAAAGGGAATACTTGGACGGCGCTCCAGAATGACTTGCCAAAAAGGGGAACAGTGTACTCCATTGCGGAAGATCATGTTGATTCTAAGTTATTATTTGCCGGAACTGAGTTTGGTTGTTATGCAAGTGTTAACGCAGGAAAGAACTGGGTAGAGTTGAGTGCAGGTCTTCCAACTATCGCTGTGCGTGACATGGCTATTCAGAAAAGGGAAAATGATTTGGTATTGGGAACCTTTGGCAGAGGTTTTTATGTATTGGACGATTACAGTTCGCTGAGAAACTTAACAAAAGAAACCTTAGAGGAGGATGCTACCATTTTCCCAATCAAGAAAGCGTTGGCCTATGTCCAGTCAAATCCTTTGGGACTTCGTGGAGTTGGAAGCCAAGGTGCTTCTTTATACGTAGCGCCAAATCCAGAATTTGGTGCCACGTTTACTTACGCTATAAAAGAAAAACCAACATCTCCCAAAGAGCAGCGTCAAGAGAAAGAGCAGGAGGCCAAGAAGGATGGGGCTGTAATTGATTATCCAACTTACGAAGAGTTTGTAACTGAGGACAATTACGAAGCTGCTTATCTTCTTTTTATTGTAAAAGATGCAGCAGGAAACGAAGTACGAAAAATCAAAAAAACGGTTAAAGAAGGGATTCAACGAGTAACTTGGAATTTGCGATATCCTGCCGCTACGCCGATTAAGATTGGCAAAGTTAAGGTAGGCCGATACAGTGACCCAAATGAAGGTCCTTTAGTACTTTCGGGAAACTATACCGTAGAGCTTTGGCAGGTGGATAATGGGGAACCGAAAAAATTGGTAGATCCTACTTCTTTTGAAGTAATAGCATTGGAAAATTCTTCATTAGACCGACAGACCGCAGCTAACATAGCATTTAAAAGACAAGTGCAAGAGCTGAGAAGAAAGATAAGAGGAAGCAACAAAGAAAAAGAAGAAGTAGACCAACAATTGAAACACTTTAAAAAAGCGATTCAGAGTTATCCAGGTACTGATATAGAATGGATTAAGCAGGTAAAGGCATCGGAACAAGCTTCTCATGACATTGGAATTAAGATGTGGGGCGATTTTCACAAGTCTAGAAGAGATGTTGAAACGGTACCTGGAACAGCAGGTCGAATAGAAAATATCGTTTCGGATACGTGGTATTCTACCTCTAACCCAACAACTACGAATAAAGAGCAGTATGAAATAGCGCTAGAAGAGTATGTTACTATTAGAAAAAGAATCAATGAGCTGATATTGAGTGTTCAAGAACTAGAAGCTAAACTAGACAGCAAGAATATTCCTTATACTCCTTATCGTTCAAATTGGAAGGAAGATTAATGCTTGATTGTGGTTAGAAAGAGGTGTGGGTAGGGTTGTAGGTTACTGATTTGAGAAATTTGAAATGGCTGACACCTCAACGGGCTCAGTGCAAGCGTTTATTTGATTAAAACTACTTTTCAGATGCCGCTATTTGTTTTTTTATGTTGCCGTTATTCTTTGAGTTTACAACCTCTATTAGTTCTATATATTCAACAATATTTAGTTGGTCTGAAATATGGATTAAATAAGGAATTGTATCTATTAAATACTCAAGTTTTTTAAAATCTATTCTATTGTTAATAAATATGTTTTCTAAATCTGCTGAGTAATTTTTAGTATAAGTTCTGTCTCTTATACACATCTCCGAGCCCACGAGACAGGCAGAAATCT
>CAJXRL010000144.1 GCA_913059105.1 uncultured Flavobacteriales bacterium | reverse complement strand
AGCGTCAGATGTGTATAAGAGACAGGAGTTTGAACATTTACTTTACGAAGACAACTTAAAAATCATAAAGTTCTGGTTCTCCATTTCTAAAGAAGAACAGAAGAAAAGGTTTGATGACCGATTAAGTAATCCCTTAAAGCAATGGAAATTTAGTCCCGTAGACATGCAAGGACAAGAATTATGGGGCAAATACACTCACTACAAAGAGCTCATGTTTAGTAAAACACATACCAATTTCAGCCCTTGGATAATCGTAAAAACAAACAATAAAAAACAAGCAAGACTAGAAAGTATGCGTCACGTACTCTCACAATTTGATTATGAAGACAAAGGGAAAGTAGATGTAACGCTACTTCCCGACCCAAATGTGATTATGAGATATCATAGAAGTGCAGTTCAAATTGACATTTAAAAGATGAGTAAGATGGAAATTAACAAAGAGGAAATGGATTTATTGAATTCTAAAATGGGATTGTATAGTCTATTGAAAAATAAAAATGTCAACGTAAATAAGGCCTTAGAAGAAGTTAAATACGTCATTGAACTTAAAGAAAAACAAGCCGAGCTAATAAAACTCCAAAGTTGGGTAATAAAGAATGGCAAAAAGGTAGTAATTCTATTTGAAGGAAGAGATTCTGCAGGAAAGGGTGGAGCAATTCGAAGAATAACGGAATACATCAATCCTAGACAATTTAGGGTGGTTGCATTGAATATCCCATCCCGCGATGAAAAAGAACAATGGTTCTTCCAACGATATGCAAATAAATTACCCAAACCAGGTGAAATTGTCTTCTTTGACAGAAGTTGGTACAATAGAGCTGTTGTGGAGCCCGTGAATAATTTTTGTACAATTAAGGAATACAACATCTTTATGTCTCAGGTTAATGAGTTTGAAAAGATGTTGATTCAATCAGATACCTATTTAATCAAGCTGTACTTTTCAATTAGCAAAGAGGAACAAGCTAAACGATTTAAAGAGATAAAAAGTAATCCACTGAAAAAATGGAAAATTACTCCCGTAGATGAAAAAGCTCAGGCACTTTGGGATGATTATACTGACTACAAACAGAAAATGTTTGATGGAACAGATACAGCGATTGCTCCATGGAAGATTATTGATGCAAACAAAAAATCAAGTGCCCGAATAACTGCAATTTCTCACATTCTAGAAACGATTCCATTCAAGTAGATCAAAAATTACATATCAGTTATAATATGAAGAGAATAGATCCTTTTAAAAATGTTAGTCAAGCTCTAAAATCACTAGACAATGGGGGACGATTTTACAACATTCTGACCAAAGCCGATGATGGTGTGATCAACAAAGCAGAACTTGGAAAAGTTGGAGGTATTTTCAATGACAAACAGCAAATGATTCTATTCCTTGAAATGGCGATGCTAAAGTTGAGTAAATCTGAAAAAGACATAATCATATCAAAACTAGAAGAGGAATTGCAAAAAGCATACAGGAATTATAAACCTCAAGCGTTGCTTCCATCAGAAGCAAAGTCAAAAGGAGTGATAGCATCGAACGCTGTAATTACTGGAATTCCCAAATTAGTGGATTCCAAATCTGACTTTAATGGCTTTATAATGATTCCCCTAATGGCCGGAAACGTTACTGCTTTTTCTATGGTTCCAATAATTGATGAATATGACGTTTATGAATTGAGAGACGAATTAACGGATGACACATTTATGATTGCGCATCTTAAGAATGAAGAAACGCTTCCAGATAAGAAGGTAATTATAGGAGGGATATTGAAAGAAATAAAGGAAAGTGAAATTGAAACGGAAGCAAGCGGAAAATTTCTAGAGGCAATTTTTCATTTGGATTATTGAAATCAGAAGTTAGATTCGACGAAAATTTACAAATACGAATATTAGTAAACAAAAAAAGCCCATCCTGACAACGTTCGGATGGGCTTTTTGATTTAACTAAAGCAATATTTACTTTTTGTTTTTCAGTTTAGTTTGCTGTTGCTTTGACATATCTTCCAATCGTTTTTGGAATCCAGATTTCTTTTGATTTTTAGGCTTCTTCTTATTCTTTTCAATTTTAGCTCTTATTGAATCTTCATTAATGAATACCTTACGAATCAATACCGTTTGACCAATTGAAATAACGTTAGCCAATAAATAATAATAACTCAAACCTGAAGAATAGTTGTTGAAGAAGAATAGCATCATTACCGGCATCATGTAGGTCATGATTTTCATTTGAGCTGCCATCGGACCTTCGGTCATTGCTCCACTCATTTGACTGTTCATTTTAGTATAGAATGCAATTGAAATTGCCATTAGGATGGTAAACAAACTAATATGATCTCCATACCATGGAATTTCAAATCCTGCAGGGAAATTATAGACAGAATCGTAAGTCGATAAATCATCTGCCCATAAAAAGCTTTCTTGCCTTAATTCAATGGAAGCAGGAAAGAAGCGGAACATGGCAAATAGAATAGGCATTTGAATTAACAATGGAATACATCCACTTAAAGGATTCACTCCAGTTTGACGATACAAGCTCATAGTCGCTTGCTGCTTCTTCATTGCGTCATCCTTAAACTTGTCGTTGATTTCAGAAATTTCTGGCTTCAAAACCCTCATTTTTGCTCCTGACAAATATGTTTTATAGGTAATTGGCATCAACACCATCTTCAACAGGATAGTTAAAATCAAGATGATAATTCCATAATTCCAGTTGAAGTCTTCCAAAAAGTGAAATACAGGAATAACCGCAAATTGGTTCACCCAACCAAAGATTCCCCAACCCAGGTTAATGATGTCTTGAAGCTCATTTCCATGGTCTTTTAATATATCGTACTTGTTAGGTCCCAAATACATCGACATTCCAAATTTTTCGATTTTACTGCCACTTACAGGCATAGTTAAAGAAGCCATTAATTTCTTTACATATTCCGTTTCACCTTCATCAGTAACAGTTTCCATATAACCTTTAGACTTATCGAAATACTCATCTGCAATTAAGGTAGTGTTAAAGAATTGCTGTTTCAAGGAAACCCATTTCATTGAAGTTTCCAATTCTTCTTTTTCATCAGAAATGCCTAAGTCATCTACGTCTTCATTTTTGTACTTGTAAAAAACAGTTGTAGCATCTCTTTGAGGTTTTAAACTCTTCTCCTGACTGGGTGCATTTACCATCCAATTAATGTAAACCTCGCCGCTTCGCATGTCCATTATCTGGTCCATCTCAACTAAGTTCACATCAAAATCAATCATATAGTCATTCCCCTTGATCTTATAGATATACTCAATGTAGCGATCGCTACCTGCATTCAGCTTAAATGAAATCGTTCTTTCCTCATCGCCGTTCACATTGAAATCAGAAGCATCAGTTGAGAATATTAATTCATCTGTTGTAATGTCTTTACTATCTCTCGTGAAAAAGTTTAAGTTAAAATTTGAAGTAGAGTCAAAAAGCACTAACTCTTCCCCTTGTTCTCCTTCTTCAGCGTAACGGAAATACTTTTTTAAAACCGCCTTTTTAATTCCTCCACCTTTGGAAGAAAAAGTTAATCGCATTAAATCAGTTTCAACCTCAAATTCTTTCTCTTCGCCAATTGAAGCTTGAGCGAAAACTCCATAAGATTGAGCCTGATCCGCTAAAGAAGCTGAGTCCGATGCTACAGTTTCTGACACAACTCCAGAAGCATCTACCACCTCGTCAAAGCTGCTTTCCATTTTTTGAGCTTGCTCCTCAATAACTTCTTGCTTGATAGCATCAACGTGCTCAACTGAGTCTCTTAATCTTGTTTCTTCGGCAATATCCTCTTCTGAAGGACCATTTAAAATACCGAATCCGATAACGATGGCGCCAATTAACAGCAGCCCAACTAATGTATTCTTATCCATGAAATTTGATTCCTTTCTTTATACTTTTTCTTTTATTGCAGCATCCAAAAACTCCACAAATAAAGGATGTGGATTTAACACTGTACTGCTGTATTCTGGGTGAAATTGCACCCCCACAAACCATGGATGGTTTTCAATTTCTACAATCTCTGCCATTTTGCCTTTTGGATTAATTCCAGTAGCCTTCATACCTGCTGCGGCAAATTCTTTTAAATATTTGTTGTTGAATTCAAAACGATGACGATGACGTTCCGTAATCAATTCCTTTCCATATGCTTTGTATGCTTTAGAACCAGAATCAATTGCACATTCATAAGCTCCTAGACGCATGGTTCCACCCTTTTCAGTTACTTGCTTCTGGTCTTCCATTAAAAAGATAACTGGGTGTTCTGTTTTATCATTAATTTCAGTTGTGTGAGCTCCTTCAAGGCCAACTACGTTTCTTGCAAATTCAATAACCGCACATTGCATACCCAAACAAATTCCTAAAAATGGAACCTTATTTTCTCGTGCATATTTAACTGCAGCTATTTTTCCTTCTATTCCTCGCTCACCAAAACCTGGAGCAACTAGAATCCCATCCAGTTCCCCTAGTATCTCAGCAACATTATTTCCGTTTACAGATTCGGAATGAATCCATTTAATATCCAACGCACTTTCAGAAACAGCACCTGCATGAATTAAAGATTCGTGAATAGAGATATAAGAATCTTTTAATTCTATGTATTTCCCAATCAATCCAATTGTAATGGTCCTTTTAGGGTTTTTTAATCGATGTAGAAAACTTTTCCATTGATTAATATCAGGATCTTTGCCCACTGGCATTTCGAATTTCCTCAATACCACTTGATCCAAACCTTCATTTTGCATCATTACCGGTACTTCATAAATAGTTGATGCGTTTTTGGATTCAATTACTGCGTCGGGAGAGATATTACAGAATAACGCTACCTTTCGCCTAATGTCTTCATTTATAGAGTGCTCTGTTCTTAAAACTAAAACATCTGCCTGTACTCCACTTTCTAATAGTTGCTTTACTGAATGTTGAGTTGGTTTAGTTTTAAGTTCTCCTGAAGCAGCTAAATACGGCACTAAAGTCAGGTGAATTACAATACAACTAAAATCAGGGTCCCACTTCAATTGTCGCACTGCTTCAATGTATGGCAATGACTCAATATCTCCAACCGTTCCCCCTATTTCCGTAATGACAAAATCGTATTTCCCAGTTCTACCTAGTAAGCGAATTCTTCGTTTAATTTCATCGGTAATGTGAGGAATTACTTGAACAGTTTTACCTAAAAATGCTCCTGCCCTTTCTTGATTGATAACATGCTGATAAATTCTACCAGTTGTAACGTTGTTAGCCTGCGAGGTATTTGTATCCAAATAACGCTCATAGTGACCTAAATCTAAATCTGTTTCAGCGCCATCTTCAGTTACAAAACATTCTCCATGTTCATAAGGGTTTAAAGTACCTGGATCTACATTGATATACGGATCAAGTTTTTGAATAGTAACAGAGTGTCCTCTGGCTTGTAATAATTTAGCCAAAGAAGCGGAGATAATCCCCTTCCCTAAAGATGAGGTAACTCCCCCAGTTACAAAAATATACTTAGTATTAGAATCCGACATTAGCGATAGTACCAGTTTAGTTTAAACTGTCTGCAAAATTAAGATAATAAGATGGGCTTAGAAAGCGTTATTTCTAAAAAGTAAGGCTTACTCCAACCGAAGGTAAAAATGGCAATTGATTCACTCTTTGGTTGGTAACTCGGTTCACATAAAATATGTTTTCTCTATCGTATACATTTGTAATACTTCCTGTTGCTTCTAGCACCGAATTCTCGGTAAGAAAGAACTTTCTTTTTAATGAAACATCAAATCTGTGATACCAAGGCAAACGGCCTTCACCCAAACCACCATATTGAATACCTAAAATTCCGTTTTGAGTTGTAATATCCTGTCCTATATTCCCCTGCAAGTCAATATTTTCATAAAACCCAGTAGTTTGGGTTAACGGAAACCCTGAACCAATATTCCAACGAGCATCGAATGACCAAACTTGATCTTTTCCAAATAAATAAGAAGTCAAGAAATTAATATTGTGTCTTCTATCCCATATAGGGTTGTACCGATTAGCCCCATCCCAACGGTCAACGTAACTCCAAGAATATACCATTGAAACTGTAAGCTGTTTCTTCTCATACTTTGCAGAAAAATCAATGCCATATGCATTGCCAGTTTCAACAATAAAGTCCTTTTTTAAAACATCAGGAATTTCTCCCCTATCATTACTTTCGTCATATAATTTATTTCTGTTTAAGTTAGTTAACTGATTAAACCACTTATAATAACCTTCAACATTAATATTGATGTATTTGGTTAAATCGTATTCAAAACCAAGAATTGCATGCCGACCTAACTGCAAAGGAGTTTTTACTTCTGTAGTTGAACCATCTTCATTTAAGATTTCATCTTGTAAATTATCCGGCCCAGACAAGAACCCATAAAACAAATTCACTACATCCCGATCAGAAGTTGCGCTAATCAAGTTCTGCGAATAAAATCCACCTGCTCCTTTAATTCTTAATTTCTTAGTTGCATTAAACTTAAATCCAAATCTAGGTTCCGGTGAAAAAGTAGCTAAAGAAGCATAGTACTGCATTCTGAAGCTTGGTTCAAAAACAAACTTTCCAACATTATACCGGTTCTGAACATAAAGTGCTATTTCCGTTGTGTTTTGAGCCTGGCCAACCTTTTGGTTTACACTATTCACAAACGAAAAATCTGTTGTAAATCCTAACATCTCGAAACCAAATTTTGATTGATTTTCGCCCTTAAAATTGGTGAAATTCATTCCTGCATTAAATCCTGTGATTTGACTCTGTCGGTTCGAAATATCGGCTCCTTCGCTACTTTCGCTAGATTCTATGCTGTAATTACTGTACGCGATTGTTCCATCAATTAACGTTGTAGAGACTGCTGGTATGAGTACAAAATTAGTTCCTCCGCCAAATTCATTCCACTTAAAGCCCGCAACATTTGGATAATTTACTTCATCAGCATATCTAAATCCAAAGAAACTTGCTTTACTTCCATTTGAACTTTTTAGAGATATCTTGCCATAAATATCATTAAACCGGTAAGGCAAACCTGCCGTATCAGCATAATCATAAATTACTGGTGCTGTTTTATCTATATATGAACTGTCTCTTATACACATCTGACGCTG